>JANMRJ010000210.1:0-1855 GCA_031370985.1 Acidimicrobiales bacterium | reverse complement strand
CGCCGCCTGAACCGATTTCGATGAGGACGACGTAGATGTCGTCGAGGAAGTCCGCCTCCCATTGCCGCCGCCGGCTGACATCACACCAGCTCCGCCGCCAGCGCCGGCACATCGACTGAGGTCACGTCGACCTCTCGCTCGCCATCCTCAAGCCGGAGCCGCCGGCGGAGGTCTTGGCTTGTGCCGCTCCCGGTTGTGGAAGCCGCAGGCCACCCGCCCGTTCGCCTGGGTGGTCGGCCCCCCTTCCGACCAGGGGACCACGTGATCGATCTCACAGTCTGGCGCCGGCGCTGCGCACGATTCGTGGAAGCACTCCCGGTCCCGGACCTCGACGCCCCGCCGGGTGGCCCCGGTGAAGAGGCGCTGGCGGGCCCCGACATCGCTGACGCGGCTGGGACCGTCAAAGACCACCCGCTCCACCCAGGCCCGCTCCAGCCAACCCACCAGCGCCCCCGGCGCCACCACGGTGCCCTTCGCCAGTTCACAGATACGACCGGCAAAGGTTTCATAACCCACCAGGACGGTGAACAGAGGTTCGGGTAGCCGTGATCCCGCGGGGGTGGCCATGGCCCGTCGAGCCATCTCCACCATTGCGTCGGCTCCCCGCTGGGTAGGGGTCCGAGCCAGGTCGCTGACCCGGACGCCGTCGCCCACCCGTTCGCGGGCTTCGGCCCAGTCGGCCTCGAACAGCTCGTCTTCGAGCTTGTTGAGCACGTCGGCGACGATCGTCCCGTTGATGGGGTCAAACAGCCCGTTGAGCGCCCATGACCCGCCGAAGGTCGCCGACAGCCGAAGCGAGCGCTCCTCGTGCCGGGCCTGGGCGGATTTCTCCGTGCCGTCGGGGTCGGCCCGCTGGCACCAGTAGGCCAGGGTCCGGACGAAGTGGTGGTAGCGCAGGTCACCGGCCTGGCCGACCAGCATGGCTTCATCGCGCTCGAAGTACTCGGCTGTGGCCGGAGTGCGAGCGCTGGCCAGCACCCCGACATGGGCTATGCCGATGTCGCCGGCCAGCCAGGCCGCATCCACCGCCGGCATGTGGCGCAAGGCCCGTCCGAGCTGCACCCGCCGCCGGGCGGAGGCCAGCGGGACGTGACAGCGCCACGACACCCACGACGATGCGGTCCGCGCCCCGTCGTCCTCCCAGCTCCGGCCGGCGTCGAAGCCGGCCACCGCCCGGGTGGTCACCGCCCCCAGTCGCTCCAGCTGACGGTGAAGAGCCTCGATTGTCTCGCCGTCGGCCAGGCGCAACGGGTCGAGCCGGGCCAACTCGTCGATCACCCCGACGAGGGCATCGGTCACATCATCAAGGACAACCGCCACAACCACTCCCTCGACCGAGGGGACCGACATGGGGAGCGCCAGCTCCGAGGAGTACTGACCGCAGTATAGCGAACATATGTTCGAACGTCAAGGGGGTGGAACCTCATCCGGCTGCGGCGCGGGCGTTCTGACCGGGGCGATGGGTCGGCCCCGGCGCCAGCTCGTCGTGGCCGACCTGGCCTGCGCTGCGCCAGGTCACCGCGAGGGGGGTGGCGGTTGCCGTGGTGGCGGCGTGACCCTATCGCCCCATCCCCGTCGGTCCGGTTCGCCAGGCCGGCGCCGAGGTGGCGCTGATCGGTAATCGACCGCGTCTGGTTGGCGCCGGTTGGGTCGTTACTCCAGCGGAGCCGCACTCATGGAGATCAGCGCTCAATCCGACGCCAACGTGCGCTGCGCCCCTGTCCAAGCGACTCGACCAGGCCCTCGGCCCGCATGCGCTGCAGCGTCAGGCAGATGCTGGCGTCGGAGACTCCAGGCAATGCCGCCCGAATGTCGTCGAATGAGAATGTCGCATCGACGAGCGTCGCCACGACGG
>JANMRJ010000427.1:0-1773 GCA_031370985.1 Acidimicrobiales bacterium | reverse complement strand
CCAGCAGCCGGGTGGCGCTCACCGGTCTCGACGAGCCGGCGGTGCGCGAACTCGTCGGTGCGACGGCGGCGGGCGGACCCGCCAGCGCGACGGACGACGGCCTGGCCCGGTCGATCCACGCAGGCACCGCCGGCAACCCGTTCTTCATCGGCGAGGCCGCCGACCACTACCAGCGGGCCCTGGAGCTCCTGCCTTCGGCCCGCGGGGAGCGAAGCCGGCGCTGCGACCTCCTCCTGGCGCTCGGGGAGGCCCAGAAGCGCTGTGGCACGCCGGCCCACCGGGCGACACTGCTGGAGGCGGGCGCACCTCGGCGCGGATCTCGGCGACGCCGAACTCCTGGCGACGGCAGCGGTGGCCAACGGGCGCGGGTTCTGGAGCGCGACCAACAGCGTCGACCGCGAGCGGGTGTCGGTGTTGGAGGCCGCCCTGGACGCACTGCGCCCCGCCGACGGTCCGCTGCGGGCGCGGGTGCTGGCCAACCTGGCCGTCGAGCTGGTCTACACGGGCGCCACCGAGGGCGTCCGCCGGCGCAGCGACGAGGCCCTCACCATGGCTCGGCGCCCGCCGACGGGGTCCGCGGGCGGTCAGGCGCTCCGGGGGTAGTCGGGCCACGGCGTTGGCGGGGCACCGCCGATCTGGTCGACGAACTCGTCGACCAGCCACTGACGGAAACGCAGCTCCTCCGGCGGGGTGGCCAGAGTGAGCAGATGGTCGCCCCGGCGGCAGTAGTCGTCGGCCTCGTCGAGCACGTCGCCCAGGGCGCGCGCCGCGCCGGCGGCGGCGGGCGGTAACTGGTAGCTCAGGTCGATCGAACTGTCCCCTCGTCCCAGTGCTGCCTCCATCTCGACACGCTGGGACTGCGAGAACTTGCCGTAGCCGGCATTCAGCTCCTGCACCAGGCCCAGGAGACGTCTGGGGGTGGCTGCCCTGGCCTCGGCGTCCTGGACGATCAGCGTGAACTCACGCAAGAGGCCATCGACGTGCTCCTGGGTGCGTTGCCACACGTCGAGCGGCAGCGCGATGAGGTCGACCCGCACGAACCCGTCGACGGGCAGGATGGGTCCGGCCCGCGCCTCGGGTTCCACGAGCGCACCGTACCGGCTGCCCGACGGTTGAGGAAACCGCCCCCCGCCGGCGGTGCCGAATGGTGCGAGATCAGCCGGATTCCGCGTCGCCATGGGCCGGTTGGCTAGGTTGATCTCTCTATGCCGCGCATCGACATCGAACTGACGTGCTCCCGCCCCGACGGTACCTGGACGTGGCGGGCCGCAGGAGCCCGTCAGCCCAAGGGCGTGGTGGCCGCTTCCGTCCTCCACGACGGCGCCAAGGTCGGTGACGTGCTGAAGGCCGAGGCGGACTTCGACCTCGACGGCATAAACGTCACCTCCGTCACCGCTCCGAAGGCCAAGAAGGCCGCGACCGAGGTCTTGCCGATCCTTGGGTCAGGCAAGGTCGAGGAGCTGGTCACCCAGAGTCCCGGGATCAAGCCCGAGCGGGAGGGCGGTGATCGCCGTGATCGTGGGGGCCGCGACCGGTTCGGCGGTGGCGGTGGCGGTGGCGCCGGCGGCGGGTTCGGCGGTGGCGGCGGACGAGGCGAAAAGGGACCGGTCGGGCCTGATGGCCGGCCGCTGGGTCCTGGCGCTACCCGTCCGCGGGCCACGCCGGCCCCGGCCGCAGCGCCGCACGACGGTGCCCGACGCGAGGCCGGCGCCGGCCGCGGTCCAGGCCAGCGCGAGCGGCCCCGGCCCGACCGCCCCGAACGTCCCCGCGGCG
>JANMRJ010000202.1:0-1906 GCA_031370985.1 Acidimicrobiales bacterium | reverse complement strand
ACCCAGGCATTGGCCGGAGCGACCGTGACACGGGTCAGGACGGGACTGGCCGTCGAGCAGCGGACGTCCGCGTCAAACCCACCAGTGATGTATTGGACCAACGCGACACTGCCTCCGGTGAACCCTGGATCGGTGCAGATCACTGCCGCGCCCGCCGCGTCCGCCGCCCCTGCGACCCAGCTCGGGTGGGCGCTGAAGACCGTCGTGCCGCCCGTGATCACGCCCCACTGGTAGCTCGTCGAGTAGAAGCCGAGCGACGCGACATGGGCAACGTTGCCGAGATAGTCCGCGGCACCAGACAGCGCGGCGATATTCAAGGTGACGTCGGACCGCCAGCTGTTCGACGTCTCGACGTCGAGCCACCACGCGCTGCCCGCCGGAGTACCCGCCAGGCCGAGCGCCGCGAACGCGGACGCGGCGTCGGCGTACGAGTCGGTCGCGGCGTTGTACCCGTAGTCGTAGGCGCACGCGGCGCTATCGGTGGCCGTGGCCGAGCAGACTGCGGGGCTTGTCTGGCCCGTCGGCCAGTGGGTCGACAGGGCTGGCCCGGGGTTGCCCGTATTGGCATAGAGCGCGGCGCTCGTCCCTCCCGCCCACGTCACCTCGCTCGCCAGGCAGGGGTTCGGACTGAACACAATCCCCTTGTTCACGCCGACGATTCCGAACGCCGGGCTGACCGGATAGGGTCCGTTGCACTGAGGCCAGGAGATGTCGTAGCCGGGCGTCGAGGCGGCCGCAAGTGAAGTGGCGGACTCGGGCGTGGCGGCGTTGACGCCGGCGGCCTGGGCGAGGGCGAGCAGCGTCGTCATCGCGACGACAATCGCGCGCAGGCTCCTCGCTCTCCGCATTCCACCCTCCCTCAGGGCGTCCAGAGCCCGCGTGGGTTGGACTGGATCGGTGCTTGAGGGTCCAGATTACCTTCGGCGGAGGCATTCGACCACCCCGTCATTCGTACGCGGAGGACCACGATCGGCGAGCGGGGAGCAATTCGCCCTGACCCAGGTCGACGGACGGCGAGTCGGATTCGCGATTTCGAAGGGCTGCGGCCGGTCGGAGCGTCTTGACGCGGCCATCGATATCGTTCGGGAATGCTGTTCGCCCGATCGGTCGTCGTCGGCGCGCTCGTCGTCCTCATCGTCGCTGGCTGCGGTTCGGGGCCCGGCCCGAGTCCGAGTGGTGCTCGCGGGAGCGATTCGACTGGCCGTCCTGAGCTCTCCAACGCCCCGGATCAGAGCGCCGCCGCCGCCGATCCGATCGGCGGCCCCTGGCGTTGGTCACCGATCCTCGTCGATGACGCCCGCGTCGCGATCGTCTCCGACGCGTGTGCCGCGAAGGCCCGCGCGGACCTCGGCGAGACAGATGCGAACCTGCCAACGGCGATTGTCGACGCCCGCGGCGAGGGCTTCGTCACCGTGATCATGGCCGACGACCTGAACGCGATCGAGTGCCTTGCCCATCTCGACGGCGTTGGAACGACCGCCACCGTCGATTCGGTGGACGGCCTCTCGATGACGGCGGTGGCGCCGGTCGACGGCTCCGCCATCACGGTCGCGAGCGTCGTCAACGAGGCGGATGGGGGCGGCGGCCGGACGGTCGCATTCGGCCGGATCGGTTCGGATTCGGCGACCACCCGCATCCGGCTGGCCGACGGGTCGTCCGTCGTCGCCTCGAACAGCGCAGGCTGGTGGGCGGCCTGGTGGCCAGGCACCGTCCTCGCGAGTGGCTACGCCGCAGTCGACGGCGACCTCGTGGTTGCCACGGCAACGCCGCCGGCGGGCGAGCTCGAGGCGCGGGTCGGGCCTGCCTCGTGGTGGCTCGATCCGGCCACGGCCGCACCGAGCGCGACCTCGACGACGATCCATGCCCTCGTTCTCGAACACGCCTGCGTCGGTGGGAAGTCGCCGAA
>JANMRJ010000176.1:0-42324 GCA_031370985.1 Acidimicrobiales bacterium | reverse complement strand
GCGCGGGCCATGAACGGATAGTCGTCGGTGGCAGGGCCGCGGCCGGCCAGGGTGGCCAGGGCGGCACGCATCGGGTACGTGTAGTGGGCGACCGGATCCTTGTGGCCTTCGTACTCGGCGACCTCCTTGGCGAAGGGGTCGTCCTCGATGAACACCTGGAACGGCACGGCGTCGCGCGGAGCCCCGAGCAGCGAGCCGCCGACCGGCTGGTACTCGTCGCGATCGCCGCGGCGCTTGCGGTCGCGCCAGACCCCGACGGTGTGCTGGTGATCGGGCACCTCCAAGCGGAACCCGTCCAGGAACCAGCCGAGCAGGTCCTTCGGCGGCGCGGCATTGCGGGCCAGGCTGCCGGCATGCTCGGCGTGGAACGGGCGGTCGCGCTCGGGGCGGCTCACCGTGGCCAGCCGCGCGTCCATGACGTCGGCGCCGGATCCAGCCAATCCCGCAGCACGGCGAACAGGATCAGCGCGCAGCCGAGGAGGCCCATGCTGGCGATGAGGTCGATCATGCTCACGCCAGGTGCCCCACGATGAGCGCGCCGGTCACGATCAGGGACCACCCCAGGCTAAATAGGTTGACCGGCGTGGGCACCTTGGCCGCATCCACGAGGAAGCAGATGACGCCGGCGATGACGAGGATCAGGCCGATGCTCATCAGACCGTCGTCGTACGGTTGGGCTGACCGGCCGGGGTCACGACGTTGACCGTATCGCCCGCGTTGACGGTCGGCGGCTGGTTGGCGACCAGGGCAATGAGCACACCGAAGGCGGCTCCGATTGCGCCTACGACGGCGCCCGGAATGATGATCGGGGGCACGAGGTTGGCGAGGATCACGACGGTCGAGCCGAGCACGGTCGTGAACGCTCCAATGATGAGGTTTGTCGGTCGTCCGAACAAAATGGCTACTGCGCTCCATTCTTCGCAGCGTGCATTCGCTGCATGTTGACCTTGGGTGTGACCGGCTCCAAATGAGCCGGATTGACGCACCGCTGGACCTGACAGATGTGGTCGATCTGCAATCCTTCGGGGATCGGCCCGACCATCGTCTCGTAGGCGTAGCGGTGAGCTAGCCCGTTCTTGTTGCCGTACCAGAACTGCCCGTAGAGATAGCCGCGACCGGTACCGCTCCCCATCCACTCCCAGGGGCAGGGCACATCCGAACCGGCAGCGGTCCCCGTGCCCTAGCAAAATGGCCAGGCCGGAATGTTCGACCCTTGGTTTTGACCAGGACGCCGCAGCCGCAGGCGCATGGGTTCGCGTCACGTGCCACGGATGTCATGCGACACTCATCGGTCGGTCGATCATGTCTGTGCGACTGCGAGGTTTGGCGTGATTCTGGTCATGGCCACACCGACGCCCGGGTAGATGCCCCACGTTCGGCCGAGTTTCTCGGCATAGGCGCGAGCAACCGTCTCCGGGATCTCGATGGCACCCGTCTTGCGGAGCGGATCAAGCCAGTACAGGTCGCCATCGCCCGTGACGTGGTTGATGTAGACGGCGTGGTCGCCCTTGAAGCTGAGCTGGCCAGAGAAGCCCGCCGGGATCTGGTCGTAATCGCCCTGGAGGACGACGCCGCGGCCCGCCTTGAGCATGGCCATGACCGCGGACCACGGGGCGCCACCGCGGTTGATGAGGTCGACGTGCCATTTCGCGGCCACGACGCCGACCTGCACGAGGTTGAGCCCGGGCGAATGGGGGTCGGGATAGGGCTCGTCGGAGGCGAGGCGTACCTGCCTGCCCGTGACCTGGATACCGCCCATGGTCGCCCGATCGATGGCGACCGCTGCGGCGTAAGCAGTGCAATCGTACCCACCGGTCGGCCCTGACCCCGGGCCCAGCTGGTACTGATGGCGAGGCTTGTAGATGAAGCTCATGCCGTCACGGGGCCTCGACGATGGCAAAGCAGCGCCGGCAGAACGCTTCCTGGGGGGCATCGGCAATGTCGGCGTCGGTCACGATCGCGGCGGCGCCTGCTTCGTCAGAATTATCTTGCTCAAACGCGGCAAGCTCGGTCTGCCCCTGGATTCGGAAGCGCTTGTGGATGCGGCCCGATGACAGGTCGCGGACCATGACTGCCTCGACGTCGCTCATGGCTTGGCACGCGCTGTAGCTCGTTCCAGCGCGACGTCAGCCAGTGCTGCCATGCACTGGTGCCAACCGCATGACCTGGAACACTCGCATAGACGCATTGGGCTCTCATGCGAGCAAGCTGGACATTTCTGCCCCATCGAAGTCCGACTTAAGTCCCGCTTGGGATTGGGAAAATCGTACGACCGGCGCTCGCTCATCGGATGCTCCTGTTCGTCGGTGGTCGGAATCCGAGCGGTCGCTGTTTGGTCAACGGCTCCCCCTTTGGCCCGTAGAGGTATGGCGTTGGCTCCGTAGCCTCGACCTGCCGAGCCGGTTGTTCGCGTGGCTGATCGGATCGCTGTTCCCATGGCAGGACCCAGTCATCGTCGGGATCGCGGCGGCTCATCGAATGCTCCTGTTCGTGGTGGTGGTCTGGCCGTACTGGATCGTCCAGGTGCCCGGGGCAGACACGGCGGCGGCGGCCCAGGCGGTCGCGGTAACGGAGGCGGGGAAGCGCCACGTCCGAGCCGACGAGCCAGCAGTGGTGACGACGGTGACCTGGTAGGCGCGCGGCGAACGGTCCTGCGCCTTGCGATGGCGGATCAGGTCGACGACCTTGCGCCATCTCATGGGTTCGGTCCCAGCACCGCCGCGGGCGAGTCGTACGCGACCACGAGCGGAGGCGTCGTCAGTGGCTGCGTGTTGCCGGTCACGACCAAGCCGTCGACGTGGTTGAAATAGAGGACCGACGGGTAGCCGGTCAGGTTCGCCTTGCCGGGGACCGTCGTCGAGTTGCCCCGGAAGACGAGGCCGTTGATCCGCGCGTGCTGCACGTTCGTCGCCAGCCCGCCCTTGCCCGCCGGGTTGTTGGCGTTGGCCGGCGAGCCGACGGTCACGACGTTGCGCTCGACGACGATGTTGGAGCCGACCCCCATTGGCGTCGCGTAGGCCAAGAACCAGTTGGTCTGGTAGGCGCTGAGACCGTAGGCGCCCACGGTGTTGTCTAGGATGCGGATGTCATCAATGACCTCGGCGACCTCGTTGGGCTCGATGTCAAACGCGATCAGGCCGACGTGGTCGAGGGTGTTGCGCTCCACCGTGACGCGCTGGCAGGCGACGAACGCGACGCCCATCCGCCCGAGATTGTCAAAAGCCGAATCGTGGACCCACACATCACGGGAGGCGCCCGACAGATAGACCCCATCGCCGTAGGTGTTGCGGACCGTGATCCGGTCCAGCTCGACTTGCCAACTGCCGTAGATCGCGACACCCATCAGTCCCTCGGAGCCCGCGTGGAAGACGGACGATCCCGTGTCCGGGTTGCTGCCCTGCAGGATGCCGTTGGAGATCACGATGCCCGAGTTGCCCGAGTCCAAGAAGAACGGACTCGAGGCGACCACGGCACCGGCCCCGGTCGAATGGATGATCGCGCCGTTGAGCGCGAACACGAGGTTGTGACGGTTGCGCAGGCGAATCCCCGCCGACAGCAGGAAGACCACGCCCGGCGCGAACCGGAACTCCGTGCCGTCCGGGGCCCCGTCCACGATCACCTGAACGTTGGCGCCAGCCGCGACGTCGCGCACCGTGCTCGTGACCGGAGCCGGGAACGGGCGCGTGGTCGGAGCAGGGGTTGGAGCGGGAGTGGGTGCCGGAGTCGGAGCCGGGATTGGCGCAGGGGCGGGGGCCGGGATGGGTGCCGGAGCCGGCGTCAGTGCGGCGACTTTGATCTCCAGCGCCGCGACCCGGCCGGCCAGCGCGATCAGGTCAGTGCCCCTGGCGTAGGGCGCCAAGTCGGGATCCGTGACGCTCGTCGTCCAGAGTTGGCGGGAATCCTTGTGGCGATGGGTGGTGGTCACGGCTGCGGCTCCGCAGCACGATCGCGCTGCGAGACGGTCGACAGTGTCACGGCTTGAGCAACGCCACGAGGACGGCCACGATGAAGCCCGCCGCGGCGAACGCCACTAGGGCGAGGGCGCGCATGTCCCCGAAGGATTCGCGGGAGCCGACCGTATGTTGGACGGTGCCATTGAGAGCCTTGCCCACGTCGGACACCGAGGCGCGGGCGTTGCGGTCCACCTCGCCGATCCGTTCCTTCAGTTCGTCGATCGAGCGGCGAAGGTCGGCGACCGCCGTGACCGAGGTCGCCTGTTGCTGTTCGAGTTGCTTGGATGTCGCCGTCTCGGACTTCGTGATCGACAGGGCGGATGCCGTCGTCTGTTCCTTGACCGCTTCCTTCTGCGCCGTCAGAGCCGCGTCCACGGCCGCCTTCGTATCCTGTTTTTGCTCGATTCTTTGGCGCTCGATGAGGTCGAACTGCTGCGCGTTCAACTCGCCCAGCGCCCTGACCTGGGCGGCCAGCAGTTCCCGTAGCGAGACGAACCGTTCCGAGTTTTCCTTGGTCAACGTATCCGTCTGACGAATGACCAGCTCGCGGACGGCGAGACGTTGCTCCTCGACGCTCGCGAACTTCTGATCGAACAAGTCCCGCAGCGCCGCGACCTCGCGAAACAGAGCCTGCGTCGTCAGGGTTGTCGGGTCGGGATCGGGCCGCCGTTCGATTTGCGACAGTCGCTCCGGCTCGGTCATGCACGAGCCGCGGTCTGCATGGCGACCCTGGGCGCATGCACTTCACGGGCCATCGAGGGGGCACCCGACACGGAGGAGGGGCTCGTGCCGGGCGCCCGGATCGAAAGAGTCGTGGTGGCCACGACGGTCAGCGTAACGTCAGATAGCCATCCCGTCTAGCCATCTGGCCGTGTGAAGTCGTGTGATCTAGTGCCGTTTCGTGGTGCCGGAGCCGGGACTTGAACCCGGACACTCTTGCGAGTAACGGTGTTTGAGACCGTTCAGGGAGCACGGATCAGGCGAATATAGCCATTGCGCTAGCCATCCTGGTCATCTCGCCTCCACCAATCGCGCCATCGCAGCCGCCTTGTGCTGCTCCGTCAGGTGCCCGTACAAATCGACAGTCGTGCCGATGTTGGAATGGCCGAGAATAGCCGAGATCGTCGCCAAATCCACCCCACGCTCGATCAGCAGCGATGCCGTTCCGTGCCGCAGATCGTGCATCCGAACCCGCCTTGCTCCGGCGGCGCCCAGCGCCCGGGTGAACTCGCGATTGACCCACGAGGCGTCGAGCGGCGAGCCGGACGGGGTAGCGAAGACGAGATTTTGATCGAGCGGCGGCTGCTCGGCCAGGTACGCCTTGCGGATCGACCGAAGCGCCTCGACCACATCGGGCACCAGCGCCACGGTCCGGCGGCTTCGATCCGTCTTCGGCTCGGTCAGGACGTAGCGAACCGGCCCGCCTGATCGCTGCGACGGGAGGCGAGTGAGCGACTGCCGGACCACCAGCATCGCCCGGTCAAGACTCACGTCCTCCCAGCGAAGGCCGAGCAACTCGCCCTGCCGGAGCCCGGTCCATGCGGCGGTGATCCAGAGCGGCGCGAGCGGCCCCTCGACGGCATCGACGAACGCCCGAAGCTCCGCGCCGGTCAGCGGAATCCGCTCTGTCCGGGGGATGCCCGGGAGGTCGAGATCGGCGGCCGGGTTGCGCTCCATCATGCCCTTTCGGACGGCGTAAGCGAACGCGGTTCGGAGACAGGCGGCGTAGTGGTGGACGGTTCGGGGGTGTCGATCGAGGGAGTTGAGCCAGGCTTGGAGAACGTGTGAGAGCCGGGGATCACCCGTTCCCATGTCCCGCACGTCTGGCACCAGCGCCGCAACGATCGCGCGGTATCCCATCAGTGTCCGTTCTCGTCGAGTGCGGGCAACCACATCACGGAGCCACACGTCGAGGAACTGGCCCACGCTTTCGGTCCGCCGCGGCGACCGCGAGCTCGACCGTCCCTCGGTCCGCTGCGCCTCCCGCATCCGCTTCCACGCCGCGGCCTCGGTGTCGGCGACGCGGGTTCCCCTTCGGCGCTGGCCGCTCTCCCGCGGACGTTCCCACATCGCCACGTAGACCGTCACCGGCTTGCCGTCCCGGATCCTCTCCACCGGGAAGACCGTCCCCGCTCCATACCCCTTCGCCATCGCCTACCTCTGGCCCGGTCGCGTTCCGCTCAGCGTACGCCGCCAGCCAGGCAACGCGGAAGCGTAGAAGACGCGCCCCAACCCTGACGGAGCGCACCTGCCCGGTCCGCGCGAGCCCGTACATCGTGGATTCCGACACGGCCAGCCATTCGGCCGCTCGCTTCACGTCGAGCATCGGCATCAGAGATCGGCTCACGCCACCGTCCACGCCGACACGCGGGCGAGCGCGGCCACCTCCTGGGCGGCGTAGACGGCGGGGGCGGTCACGGGTTGAGCCAATACGGCAGACGCCGCCACCACGGAAGGCCCTGACGCCATTCCCGAACGACGGCCGCCTCGCCTTCGATTCGAAGGTCGGCATACAGTCGCAACGTGACTTCGGCGGCACGGTCAACACCGATGGCGAACGATACGAACGTGACGCCCATCAGCCGCTCACCGTCCAGCTCGACTTGCGTTAGGACGCCTTCGCCCTTCGGACAAGTAATCTTGATCCGGTGCAGGTCCAGTCATGGTGCGTTCGGTGACGGCGAAGTATTCGCGCACCGTCTGGACGACGAGCGCAACGGTGTGCCCCGTCGTTCGGACATGGGCTCTAGCCCGTTGCGGACCGATGGCGAGCAACGGCTCGTAGATGGTCGCCGCGCACTCATCGCACACGACGCTCTCCTCCAGCGTGCTCACACGAGTCACGCGGACGCGACGGCTCATTGGTCGCTCCCCTCGGTGGATGGCTGGAGGGCAGCCCTCACGTATCGAGGGCAGAGGCATAGGCGCCCGGGCATCGGGTGAGCACACAGCAGGTTGCCGGGCTGATTGCCCTGGATGACGTGTTCCCGCTTCGGGTGTCCGCATCGGTCGCAGCCGGTCATCGGTCGCTCCCCTCGGTGGATGGCTGGTTCGCCAGCTCTAGCAGGGTGTCTGCGTGGCACGGTGCGCATGCAGTGCATGACGTGCCCAGCGAAAGGCCGTCGTGGTGCTCGTCGCACGTTTTACACCAACAGGCCAGATCGTGGCCGCGCAGAAAGTCGAGCGACGGCCGTTCCGGGATGGCCAACGGTGAGGCCATGTCCGACATCATCGCCGTGAACCCCTCGACGATGCCGCCGATCCCCACGACCCGCCCGCTGGCGTACTCGACGGTCGACCCGCCATGCCTCCACAGCGGCCCGCGTGCGGTGGGCTCGCGGGTCATCCACGAGCGGTGCAACGCGACTGCGGCAGCGCGGCGGCCCGGAGCGTCGCCCCGATAACCGAGGGCGACCGCTGTCCACATGATCCAGTCGCCAGACACCGGGAACGGATTGCCCCAGAGGGATGGGCGCGACACGATCACGGCGCCGGGCGGGAGGCGCCAACCCTTAGTTCGCTTGCGCTGGATGCGCTCAGCCACGTGCCCGCCTCGTGGCCCCGATCCACAGCGCGATCCAGAGCGAGGCGAGGATGATCGAGGCCAAGACGGAGGCCATCGCCCAGGTGCGGGGGGTCATGACGATTTCCGATACCGGGCTTCGGTCTTGGAGCCTGCCCGGAACGTCATCCCGGCGAAGTCACCGCGCTCCCATTTGCGGAGCAGTTCGACGCGGGCGGCCTCATCGGCTCGGATAACGGCTGCCAGTCGTTCGGCTTCTTCCTGTTCTCGGGTTCGGGCAATGACCTGGAGGGATGCCAGCCGACGGAGCTTTTCGCGGGCGATGTCGCGCTCGACCGGCGAGGCATCCTGATTCGCCATCGCTCGAAGGGCGGACAACCGGCGGTCGGCTGGTTCCCGGTTCATCGGATGCCCGTCCCGTAGCCGGTCCACCGGCTCTTCTGGCCGGGAGTGTGCTCAACGGCTGGCCGACCGTCCCAGCCGTAGCCGCGTTGCAGGGCCGTCTTGGAGCAGGGCCGTCCGGTCGCCCACGGCTTCGGGGCCGGAAGCGGCGCGTGGTTGTCGAGCTGCTGCCCGCACTCACAGAGTCCGGCGCCCTCGGCGGCGGCGTAGTCGAGTGTCACGGGTGGCGCCTCGGGGCATCGTCCAGCCACACGTCGTATGCGGCGTCCAGTCGCCCAGCGGCACGGAACAACAGACCGGCGAGCCACTGTCGGAACCGGGTGGACCGGCCGGATGCGCTCACCGGGGCATCTCCTCGACGATGCGCCAGGCGCGGACCTTGATCCGTAGCAACGCCGACCGTGAGAAGCGGTCGATGATGTCGGCGTTCTTGGCCGACCAGTCAGGGTGGATCATTCCGGCGTTCTGGATGGCCCACGCATAGTCCTGCGCCTCTTGCTCCTCCAAGGAGCGCCTGCGTTCCGTGGCGCCGTTCACCGGGGCGTCTCCCGGAGGCGGACGTGTCCATGGTGTTCACAGTCGTCGGCGTGGCATCCGGACGTGCAATCAGCCTCGCAGGTATCGACGGAGGCCCGCAGCTCCGCTCGCTCGGGCTGGGGTGGGGCGGCGAGGGCGGCACGGGCGATGTCGCGCATGTCGAACTGCTCGGCATTGCGGGCATGCTCGCTGGCTCTGCCACGAGCCTCAAGTTGGCGATAAAGGGCGTCACACCTGCCGCGCTGTACTGGGTGATCCTTCCACCGAGCGCACTCAGCGCAGCCCTCGTGACTTGGGACTTCGGGAAGATTGTCGTCCGGCACGTGTTCTGCGATTGCTCGCAGCGCCGCCCGCAGTCCGGCTGCTTCTGGGGTGGGGTGGGCGGAAAGCGGCCCGAGGCGCCACAAGGGGCCGGAGCCAGATCGGTAGCGCGTTGGCTCCTCAACCCATTCGGCTCCGGATGGATTGACTGATCGACCCGTCTCGTCCTCGACCTCAACGAACCGACCCGACACAGGTCCGGGCGGCCCGTCGAAGAGGACGTACATGCCGGGCTTGCGCGACGTCGCTGCGGGGGTGCCCGCCATGATCGAAGCGGCGGCACGCCGTTCGTCGCGCTTGAACTCGGCGTATTCCTCGTCGGTCCGCGTCATCGGGGTGTCTCCCGGAGCTTGGCGGCGAGGGCGGCGAGGGCGGCGGTCGCCCGCGACCGGAGGTCCGTGATCTTGTCGAGAACGGCATCGAGCGCCGAGTCGCTAGGCTCATCTCTGCCGTTGCCGTTGATGGACCGGAGGTAGTCGAGAACGGCGTCGAATGCCTCGACCCTGCCCTCGTATCGGGCCAGATCCGCTCGGGTGGCAGCGGCCTCCTCGCACGCTTCAAGCGCCTGTCGCATCTGGTTGGAAGTGGCGGCGTAGTCGCTCGTCCGCTCCCACTCGTGCTCCGAGAGATCCACGAGCGAACGTATGCGCGGAGCCATGACCTCAGCAGCCTTGCGGTACTCGCCAGCCGCCACGAGGGACTGCACGGTGTCACTCAGATATGCCGGATGCCGCCATGCAACGGTGTCAGACAGGGCCGTCTCGATTGCCGTGACCAGCGGCTCTGGCCGGTCCTGTGCGGGGGTGGGCGGGGTCATCGGACGACGGCTCCTAACGTGTAGAGGTCGGTGATCGCCTGAGTCAGCCCGCACGAGCAGCCGTCGTAGATGTCCAGCCGCCACGCGCACTGGGGTAGGTGGTCAAGAGCGAGGACGCTCCGCGACTCGGCGAACTCGGCCGGGGTGGGCGGGCGATGCCGATGCGGTTCGGGGACCCAGCAGGCACGGTCACGACATGGCCGGTCCTGTGTGGGGGCGGGCGTCATGGCCTTGCCACGCCACGCTTGTGGTCGTCATGCAACTCGATGGACGCCGGGTCGGCGCGGAGGTAGATGCCACTGACGGTGTGTCGCCCGCAGTAGCAGCAATGCTCGATTTCACCCACAGCGGATCGCGGTGATGGACGGTCCGGGTTCTTGTCGTCCCAGCAATCGTCGCAAATCGTGTGCGTCCAGTCGCTCACGGCGTCATGCGCCTTGCCGCATGTGCTCCGGGATGCGGCTGTAGTCGATGTCCTGGTTTCATGGTGTTCCTCCCTGGTCGGTTGGCGGCAGTTGTGGGCCGCCCTTTCGCTCGATGGTCACTGAGCCCGGGAACAGGCCGAACGACAGCGGGACGCCACTCAGCGTCTCGAAGTCGGCGGCGCTGACGTCCGCGATGCGGTCGGGATGCACGCGCTGATCTGGCCCGTAGTCCGTGCTGGTCCGGGTGAGGCAGGCGGCTGGTCCACAGATCCGGGCCACCGTGCCCCGCGGTAGGGGCAGCGCGAGATACCGCGGCCCGTACGAGGCCGAGACGTAGCTGATGGTCCCTTGCCAGGTGACATCGTTCGGCGTGCCGGTCAGCGCCGAGCCGACGACGGACGTGGGTTGTGGGGCGCCGCTCTCGGTAGCCGGACTCGCTAGGCCGTGCCGAAGCAGGGCCCCCGCCGCACCGGCCTTGTGCTCTCCCGAGCCGTCGTGCACGACGTTCTGCGGCGCCCCGGTCCGGGTCGAATGGACGGGCGAAGGGCGCGATGGCCCCGCGTCAACTGGCGAGATGTGCGCCAGGGAACCATTCGACCCGGACCGCGAAGTCGCGACGATGCTTGACCCGACAAGCACGAGCGCGGCGATGGCGAAGACGGCCAGCAGGGGTGGGAGACGGTTCACTGGCGCGTCTCATTCGATCGGCTGGCGGCCGCCGCCAGGCGCAACAGGCGCGCCAGTTCGTCGGCCTTCAATGTCGGCAGAGCAACGGTGACGACGCGGCCTCGGCGGCCGCCGAGGATCGTTATGAACACGCCCACGCCGCGGTATCCCGTGGCAATCTCGATTGCGTGCCCGTCGAGATCGAGTGTCACAGCCTGAGAAGTCGTCATGGTTTCGACGAATGGTGCCGAAGCGACCAGCGGACGAAGCGCCCAGCGGACGACCTGCCCTCCCTCGACCCACAGCCCGATCTTGCGGAGGTGCCGATCACAGATAGGGCTCTTGTCGCGCCCCGTCGCCGCTACGGACACAGTTCGGCACGGCGGCCCACCGCGCGACCGAGACTCGCAGACGCCGCCCGGAGCGGCCACCGCCAACGGCTCATGTTCGACACGCCACGTCTCGCCGGGCCGTGACCAGCCGGGGATAGGTAGCCTCCCGGACGTCACCGGCCCACCAGCGCGATCACGATGAGGATGAATGCCGTGAGCCAGACGGCGACGCAGGCCGACAGCCCGGCCCAGGCGCAGCCGGGCGAGATCGGCGGCGACAGCGTCGATCGGAAGCGCGTCACGAGTCGCCAATCCGGTTGAGGATCGCTTTGAGTGAGGACGCGGCTTGCCGTCCTGTCGGTTCGTCTTTGCGTTCCCACGCCGTGTCACGTTCGAGCTCGTCGGCGTTGTCAGCGAGACGGCGTTCGAGGCCAATCACGCCGTCCACGACTCCGCCCCAAGACGACGAGCGGCGCACGATTACCTCGACGGCGAGGTGGTTGTCAACGAGCGCCCGGTAGACGATGGCCCGTTGGCTGGGCGGATCGGCGTCCCGGTCATCGTGAACGGTGCCGTTCGGCGGGAAGATGAAGCCACGGGCGGCGGCTATTCGCCGGATGCCCTGCCACTCCCAGCCGAACTCGCCCGACTCCCACATTGCCGTGGCCTGGAGATACGTGTTGCGGTCGAAGGTTCTCACGCCGTCTTCCCGGAAGACTCAACGAGGCGTGGTCTGGGCGAGCCGTTCTCTCCTTCTACTAACGCCTTGTTTAGTCTCTTAGCCAATGCCAACGCCAATGCACTACTACGTAGTAGTAGCGGTGGGTTACGCCTCATGGCCGTCACCTGTTACGCCTCGGTTACGGCGGCGGTTACGCAATGCGGCCATCCGGTCGCGGACGGTAAGGTCGCCCTCCTGCCATTCCTGCCAGCCGTCGATGTAGATGCCGGTGCCGTTCTGCACTAGGTCGCCCTCCGCCACCAGGAAGTCGACGTGGCGGGCGTAGGCTCCGGGCAGCATTGCCTTGAGGGCTGCGACGGAGCGAAAGCGGCCACGGTTGGATTGGCGTCCAGCCAGAAGCTGAACCTTGAGGAACGCGCCGAGCTGGGCCGGGGTGTAGTGGCCCTTCCTCTCGTCCATGAGCGGATCCACGCGGTGGTAGGCACGGGTCATGCGACTCTCATCGCCTTCGGAATGACGATCTTGACTAGCCACTCCGCCATCGTTCGGTGCCGCTTGCACGGCCGGACGTGGGGTGGCTTCCTGCCGTGGACGGACTCGCACCACGCCAGCTCGAGACGGTCGACCGTCAGGACGACGGGATCGGCACTCACGTAGGCTCGGGCAAGGTGCGCGGCGCCTCCGAGCCGACCATCCTTCCGAAGCTTGACAATCCACTGGTGGACGGTCGCGGAAGCCAGCCCGACGCGAGCGCCAATCTCACGAATGGACGGCGCGTAGCCGTGCTCAGCCCGGAAGTCCTCGATGGCCTCCATGATGGCTTCGCCTCGACGCGGATCGTGCTTCGTCATGCCGCCTTCCGCCGGGCTTTGTAGGCGCGGTTGTACTCGGCGACCCGCTCGCGGTTCCTGGCTTTCCAGGCACGGTTGGCCGCCGCCCGTCGGGCCTTCTCCTCGGGCGACTGGAACGCCATCCGCGCCCGGACACCGGCGTTGTACGCGGCGCGGCGAGTGGCGAGATAGCCCGCCTGCCTGATCCGCTTGTACTCGCGGAGACAGGCTTTACAGCGTCGCAGCCCGTGCTCCTGCAGCGGCCAGAACTCGGCGCTCAGGGGCAGGTATTCCCGGCAGTAGGCACATTGGCCCTCGAAGTCGCCTTCGCGGATGCGCACGCCGCGCATGCCGTCACCGCGGCTCATAGCGCCATCCCCAAGACTTCCTGGCGACAGCGGTTGGCCGCGGTCTCGCAGTAGCGTTCGTCGATCTCGATGCCGATGGACCTGCGGTTCAGGGACTTGGCGGCGACGAGCGTGGAACCGGAGCCCATGAATGGGTCGAGGATGGTGCCGGTGGTCCGCAGAATGATGTCGCGCATCACGTCGACCGGCTTCTGTGTGGGGTGAATGCTGCGCCCGCGGCCGCTACTTCCGTTCTCGCGGGCGAGCGTGCCACCGCCTGACCATGCCTTGCGGATGACGCGGGCCGGTCCGCCTAGGTTCGTCCACACGAGTTCGCAGTCGGACTGATCGTTGGTATAGCCGCTTGGCCGCTTATCCCAGACGATCCACGACGATGACGGCGGGAGGCGGTCGGCGTAGTGGTTGCCTCCAAACAGGACGGTCGGGACGCCCAGAGCAAGGAGGCGCGAAGGATCGAAGGATTCATCGTCACCGAAGATCGGGGGGTACCCCGGCCCGTGCCGTGTTCGCGCCGCGTCCGTATTCCAGCCGATCCCATACGGCGGGTCCGTGACAATGACGTCGGCTTCCGGCATCCATTCCCTGCAGTCGCCTAGATAGATCGTCACGAGATCGTCCTGGTAGTACGGCGTCACAGCGCCATCCCGACCTGCTCGCCAAGCAACGGCTCCGGCCGCGCCTCCCGGACGAAATAGCGGTCAAATCCGTCAGGGGCCTTGCGGCAGTCGATGACGTAGCCCGCCGCCCGGAGGTCAGACACCCTCCCTGTGACGTTGACGATCCAGAGATTGCTGGTGATCTCCAGCGACGACGCGCCCGGGTGGTCGCGCAGCCAACGAAGCAGGCGCATCGGCTGCCCGTCGACCCGAAGCCGCTTCACAGCGCGCCCCCGACACCGCTGGTGCCGTATAGCGCGACCCAATCGTCCAGGTCGAGCACGACGATGGCTCGCCGCTTGTAGCCCGGTCCTGGGGCATCTGTGACGACCAGCAAGGCCGTCTGCCCGGCGGCCACGGGCTGCCGCTTCAGCTGGTCCCAGTACCTCGTGCTGAAGTACCCGGAGCCGGACTTGACGCTGACTGCGAACGGGTCAGCCGACACGCCGAGATCCGTTGCGCCGCCGAACTGGCCGACACGTTTGAGGCCAAGCTGCTTGCCGACTTCACGCTCAATGGCATTTCCTCGACTCCGATTGGTCCGTCCGCGTCGCACCGCCACGGCGTCATAGACAGCCGGACAGGCGTTGCAGCGGGTCACGTCGGCCACCGGGTCGAGCACCCACGTATGACGGCGATGCGTCCGCGGTCCGGGTGCCCCGAGGTTGGCAGCCGTCAGGGGCGTGAAGATGTCGGTCACGCCTTCGCCTCCTCGGCCCACTCGCCTTCGGTGAACAGGGGCTCGCCGGGCGGGTCGATGGCCGTCTGGCCTTCCAGCAGCGCGTCAAGCAGCGTCCGCCGCTCGGCGTCCGAAAGCTCGACGGTCGTGTCCGGGTACATATTTCCGCGCACGAGCGCGGCGTACTCGGGTGTAATGGAGTTCGCGCTGAGCGCGTCCACGAACTCGCGCTTTGTCAGGCCCGTCACCTCTACGGCCTCACCCTCGACGAACAGGGCTTCGCCGTCCGTGTGAACCGATGCCTCGGCCGCCTCGATCGCCGCCCGCCTGGCCGCGATCCGCTCGGCCGCGGTCGGTTGCCCTGCGGCCGCCAGCAGCGGAGCGCTGTCGCCCGGCCCCGCCTGCTCCATCTCCTCGGCGATGTAGACACCGCCAAGGACCCGAGGGAATGCCTTGCGCAGTCCGTTGGCCTCGGCGCACTTGGCGAGCTGGTTTTCCGGCATCTGCCACCACATGTCGTCGGCGTAGCCGTAGTTGCCCCTCGTGTGCTTGGGCTTCAGCTCGTGCCAGCGCGCCTCGCCGACCTGGGGCCGGATGCCGTCGCTGTAGGCTCGGTACACGGTCACGCGCGCGATCTTCGGGTGGACCGTCGGCGAGTCTTTGTCGTCGCCGCAGTCACACGGCTCGAATACCGGCGCATCGGAGCCCCGGTAGCCCTTCGTCCGCTCCGCGGTCGAGCGGTAGCCGTCGATTCCGGTCTGGTGAATGACCTTGCCGCCGCGCTTGATCGCATAGATCTGCTTGGTGAACGGATCGAGCCCGGTGTGGTGGGCGACCATCGCGAATAGCTGCATCTCGGGAACGGTGAGGTTCCCGAGACCGAGCGCGTCCTGGAGCGGCTTGAGTCGGTCGTAGATCGTGATGGCCGCCGACACTTGGGGGTCCACGAACGAGGTCTGTAGCGAGGTCTCCGTGGTCACTGTGCTTCTCCCTTCCAAACTGGTCGCAGGACGCGCGCGCCCTCGACGGTTCGGCTATGGATGGACTGGATGTCATCCAGCCGCGTCGTTCCCGCCTCGGCGGACAGGAACGTGTTGACGCCGTGGCGATAGCCCTCGTGGGCTTGCATGTGCTCGATGACCGTTCGGTACGCAGCGGCCACGGACGGCCAGTCCGTCCGCGCGGTGGCGGCGTTCTTCTTCCACAGCACCCGGCCCTCGATGCCGTCGGCGTCGCCGATCAGCGCCCGGATGGTGTTGGCGAGCGTGTCCGCCTCCCCTTCGGCCTGATCCTTCACGACCCGCGCGGCCATCCAGTCGAAGAACACGCGGTCAAGCTCCGGGGTAGGCGCGATGAGCGTCCCGTCATTGCGCGGGTGCATTCGTGACATGGCCCGGCGGGCATTCTCTGAGCCGTCCATCGGCGGTCGCGTGCCCGACGCGACCCAGCCCATGAACTCCGTTTCGAGGTAGACGAGATCGTCGATGTAGCGGTCGTCGCGGGCGATCTCGTGGACCTTCGGCTCGCTGCCGCCGCTCAGGACGGCCACGTCGGCTACGTCGTAGCCCGTCACCCATAGCTGGTGTTGGACCTGAGCCTGGACGAAGCCCGGCACGGCCTCCTCGCCGCGCCAGCCCCACCGGTGGGTCTTGATCTCGACGATGCGCTTCTCGCCCTTGACGGCGCTAACGCGATCGAGCGATGCGAACGCCCACGGGACGCTCGGGTGGACGAGCATCCGATTCACCCGACGCAGCGGGCGCGTCATCGCTTCGGCATACCAGTCGGCCACGACGGGCTCCAGCCGGTGGCCCCACTCGAACAGGCGTGCCGTCTCGTCGTCCGGCGGTTCGGGATCGATAAGCCCGGACTTCTCGGCCCACAACTCGACCACCGAACCGCGCTCGCCGGCGATCACGGGAGCATCCGACGAGCCGACGCCCTCGCGCCGCTTCGCAAGCCATTCCTCGCTGCCCTGGCGAACGTCGAGCATCGTCGCCGTCATCAGAAGCACCCGCCCGATTCACATGAGCAGTGCTCGCGCCCGCCAGATTCACAGCCCGCAGCCGCGTCGTGGGGCGGCGCCACGTCGAGCGCGCACGTCGAGCAGCCCTCGACCCGCATCCGACGAGCTACCGGAGCGAGGACCCCGTAGCGATGAACGGCCGACGCGCGATGGCCGTCGCGCGCGCAGTGGTGGCGAGTCCGACCGGCCGAGTCGCGGAACGCGGTCAGGCCGACGCGCTGGCCGCAGTCGAGCGGCTTGCGAAGCGGCCAGCCATCGATCCGCGGTACGTAGCCCGTCCGCGCGTCGCAGGTCGGCTTGATCTGGTTGCGGGACGCTTCGTCCAACGTGACGGTGGTCATCCCGTCACCACCTGATCGCTCCGCGCGGACTCGGCAGCTGCGAGGCGACGCAGGGCCGCTTGCCGCAACTCGTGGAGCGGCTCGATCAGCCGGTCGACGACCTCGATAATCTCCGCATCGCCGCCGGACAGTCCGGTGTGTAGCGATACGTCGCCGATAGTGAGGCCGACGACACGCGCCGTGGTGTTGTGCGCCGCGAAATCGAATGTGCCGATCGGGGTCGCATCGACGACGCCCAGGGAGACCTGCGGGCTCGGGACGAACGGCTCCGTGCGGTCCCAGGGGTAGGTCTCGACGGTCGCGGTCGATAGATCGAGATGGTGCGTCATTCTGGCGACCCGCTTCCCGTAAACGCGTTCGGCAGTTCGCTCTTGACGATGGAGATGCCCGCCTTCTGGGCACCGTTGAGGAACTGGGCGATCATTCGTCGGACTGGTCCCGTTGGGTCATCGCCGTCCTCAGGCACCGGCTTGAACCCGACCAGGCCGATCAGCAGCATCTGGCCCATGAGGAAGACGTGGATCGGGTCTACCTCTCCCTTCAGGTTGATGTCCGAGGCTTCGTACTCGGTGTAGGTCTTCATGTGTGCCTGACTCCATTCCGCCTGAACTGCCTGAATGCGGCCCCGCGCCGGCCCACTAGCCCGCCGCGGGCGGTGCCGTGTGGGGAGAGGCGTCCCTGCTACGCGGCGTCCCCAGTACACCGGCAGCGTCGTTCTCCCTGGGCCGCCTCGCCGGAACCGCGTAGTGATGCTGGAGCGCGCGCCAACGGCGCATGTACTCAGCGCGGTTGGTGCCCCTGGCGCGCATCGAGTCCCGATGGCACGTCTTGCAGCGTCGGCCACCCCTCGACAGTGCGATCAAGTTGTCGCCAGCCAGCGAGTGTCCTTGTCCGCAGTCAGCTTTTCGTGCATTGACGGCGGCAGGACTTACCCCGCGGAGATTGTTCTCGCGGCTGGTCACCGGCTCCAGGTGCGCCGGATTGCAGCAGGCGTGAACGCGACACAGATGATCTAGCGTCAGGCCCTCGGGGATCGCTCCGACGAGTGTGATGTACGTGTAGCGGTGCGCTGATCTATGACCAGTGCCTGAGGTTCGAATGTCTCCGTATCCATCGGCGCCGGCGGCCCCAAGCCAGAGCCAGCATGGATCGAGATCCGGACGCTCTGCAGGCGTAGGCCCGTTCTTGTCGACCTTTTCCCAGAAGCGATCCGCGAAGGTCCTGGGTCGAGGAATGCCATGGCGACGAACCATCCCGTAGTGCGGCTTGCACCAGCCCTTTGCGTAACGGTGGCCGTCGCAGTCTGGGGCGCGGCACGTTACCGCCGGTCGTGCCTCGTGGTGAGCGGCTCCCGGGTTGACGGCATGCGCCCAGGGCAGGTAGCGCCCGGGGACGATTGGCCGCTGGCAGGTCGCGCAGGTCATGGGTGGACCACGGAGGCGCGCGAACGGCCGCGAGGCCGCTTTACCCGGGTACTGGCGATTTGTGCGGCCTTGTGGTGGGCCACCGACCGGCGGGCTTCGTCGCCGTTCGGATACCAGTCGGCGGCCGTCATCGGTCGGAGGCAGCCCGTGCAGTACAAACCGGCCGCTTCCCAGCGCCCGCAGTCGGCGCAGGACTGTTCGAGCCGGCCCTGCTGGGCGAGGGTGGCGATAGCGTCGGGCTTCACGTCAGCCGACCTTCCGGGTGTGCTGGTGGCCGCAGCCGCCGCAGGCCGGGCAGGGCACGCGCTCCCAACCGGGGCGACCGCGCTGGCGGATCGTCCCGATGCCGTCGCAAGTGCGGCACGCGTCGGCGCTATGCGACCACACGACCGTGAGCCTCCATGTGATGGCCCAAGCAGAGCCAGACGACGTCTAGCTGGTGTTCGCGGTCATAGCCGCGGGGGTGGTGCGCGAACGACTTCGGATCGCCACAGACCCGGCAGGCCTGTCGAACGAGCGCGCCGCGCTGGAGGGCGACCGCCACCGCCTGGTGCGCGGCATGCGCTTGGCGCCCGAGCCCGGTTTGACGGAACTTGTCGCCGCGCCGGCGGTAGCCAGCAGCGCCCGTGGCTGAACGTCGGCGACGCTTTTCGGTCGCTCTTCCCTCGGGCGTCTGGGCGTAGGCCCGTTGGGCGGCATTCCGGCGCGAACGACGCCGCTCGCGCTGCTCCGGATCGTGCGCGTTCAGGTGGGCGGCAATCGAGTTGTTCCCGATCTCGCGACCGCATGTCCGACATTCGATCCGAAGGTTGCCCATCACTGCACCGGCCCCGCGAGTGGGAAGAGCAGCACGCAGACCGTGGCGACGATGAGCAGAAACGCGATCGCCAGCAGCACGACCTCGATGTCGTGGGCCAGGCTGTCCGGCGGCAGCGCGGGATGCGCGTGCGGGAGGCCGGTCATGACTCGACCACCCGCGGGAAGAGCGCCCGGAGGCGATCGGCTTGCAAAAGACGCTCGGCGTCCGCGGCGCTGTCCCCGGCGGCGTCCTCGGCGGCGTCACTGACGGCCGCGGCGGCCCAGGCGTCCCAGGCGGCGGCCCCGGCGGACCAGGCGGCCCAGGCGGCGGCACTGGCGGCCGTGGCGGCGGCGTCACTGGTCTGCTTATCTGTGATCGGTGCCAGCGCGGCGAGGCGATCGGCTTCGGCCGTCCACCCAGCAGAACGCAGTGCCCCGACAGCGTGGATGCGGACTGCCCGATCCGCGCACTCGTAGGCGAACCCGCGGAGCAGCTCGCGGTCCAGCTCAAAGCCGAACGCCTCGGCGACCCACAGCATCCAGTCGGCCTGCTGAAGGCGTGCCCAGGCGTCGGCCGGGCTGGTGACCTCGTTGGCAACCGCCCAGGCCAGGCCGTCGTGGCACGCGCCTTTGGCCCACAGCTCGGCCACGAACGGGTTGGTCGCGGTCATCGGCTCGCCGGTCATGCCGCCGCCCTGAAGACACGCTTCATCAGCTCGCGAAAGTGCCTCTCGCAGAGCGTGAAGTCGGGCATGGCGAGCCGCAGGCAGGCGGCGGTCCTGCAGGTCACGACGCCCACAGCCGGAATGCCAGCCGGGCGGCGGCGAAGCGAGAGAAACCGAGGTGGCGGAAGCGCGAATACAAGCGGGTCATGCGGCGTCTCCGCCGCGCAGTCGCAGGACTTCCGCCCGTGCCAGCCGCGCCCGGTAGGCGACCCGGCCGCACTCGTTGATAACGACCATCGAGGGGATGTCGCGGGCGATCTCCGCCCCGAGCACCACGTCCATTGCGGCGATCGCCTCGTCCATGAACGCGACCGCTTCGATGTCGGCTTCCTCGTCCTGCCACTGGACCGCCGGGAGCAGGGTCAGGGACGGCCGTGGGAGGCCCGTAGGGCCACGGAGAGCCGAGGTACCGTCAATAGTGGGGTGAGCCGCCATCATGCGACCTCACTCACATCTACAAACGTTCGTAGCGCGGCGTCGTACTTCTCGACAGTGAGGCGTGGCAGGTCGTCGGGGACACGCTCGACCTTGGCGACCCAAGACCGGGACAGTCCGACGTGCTTGGCGATCTGCTCCTGGGTGACCTTGGCGCGGATGCGGCGGACCTTGAGGTCCATTCCTGTGCTCATGTGCCAGACGTTACTACCGTTCGGAACGTGTGTCAAGTGTTACGGATAGTTTGTAACATCGGGTTCCCGCTGGCCGGTGACAGGCGCTACGTTTCCGCCGTGGCAAAGCGAGTGGCGCCGTGGAACCCGAACACAGCCGACTGGCTGGTGAAGCAGCGCGGCGCCCGGACGCAGGATGCGGTAGTCGCGGATATGCAAGCGCGCGGGGTCAAGTTGAAACGCGCCTGGCTATCCCGAATCGAGAACGGGGCGCCGTTCAGCGCAGATCTGTTCGCTGCGTTCGTGGAGTACTACGGGTCCGGTCCGCCGGCCTTTGAGCCGCCGGCTAGAGTGGACGCCGATCCGACTATCGCGTCTGCTCTCAGCGACCTGGCGGTAGAGCTTCGCCTTTCGCGCGAGTCGCGGGCAGACCTGGAGCGGCGCCTTGCGGCGTTGGAGCCGGTCGTAAAACGCCTAGCCGCACAAGCCCTCGAAGCGCCGCCAAAGCCGCGACTTCCTCAGGCGAAAGCGGGATGACCGGAGGCATGGGCACGCCCTCGAAACACCGTGAAGCTGATGCGGCGAGTGTCCCGGTTCACCCCGACACCTGTACGTCACGGACGGGTCCGAGACAAGGATGAGAAGTAGTGGACTCCGCAATCAATAGGGCAAGTGACGTAGTCGGACAGACGAAAGCCGCCCCCGAAGGGGCGGGGGAGAAGAACAGCTAGACGAACCGGTTGACCAGCGCCGCGCTCGCGGTATAGCCCTTCGCGCCGACGCCGACGAGGTAGTTGTGCCACTCGTAGGGGACGTTGGCCCAGGTCCCTTCCGCGGTGCGTTCGTCGTTGAGCTGGGTCATCGCTTCCGCGGCCCATGTCCGCGCGAGTGTCGGGTTGACGAGATCCACGGCCCGCACGCAATCCCATAGCGGCGTCAGCCAGAAGCCGCCGTTCTGGTAGGTGCCCGTGGTGATCGAGGTCCCGGACCAGAACTGCCCGATCGGGAGATGGCGGACGAGGCCAAACTGCGTGATCGTGGCCCCGGAGTAGGCGTCGGCAATGGCCTGCGCGGAGGAGCGGCGGTTCGTGTCGGAGGACACGAGGCTTTCCGCCACGATCAGCGCGGTGGCCCATACGTCATCCACAGGCGAGTTGTTGCCGCTGGAGCCCATATAGAAGCCGTTGGCCTTGCGCAGCGTGGTGAGCCCGGATTGAGCGGCCGCGCGAAGGGTGGAATAGGCCCCGACCCCGCCCTCGTTGGCCATCTCAGACATCATCTTGTAGGCCCATGCCTGGAGCGCGGTGCCATAGGCGCAGTCGCCCGTTTTGAGGATGCCGTCCGTGAACCCATAGTCCGCCGACGGAGATGCGGGATTGGAGTACACGCAGCCGTTGGCCGAGCGAGGGATGGCGGCGAGGCACGCATCGATCGCTGCCTTGCTCGCGGTGTACGTCGTGAGATCGCCGGTCAGGTTCCAGTCGGACCACAGGGCGAGAATGACCATTGCGATGCCGTCGAAGATCGGCAGGTTGCCATACGTCGAGGCCCCGGCGTTGAGGAATGTCACCACACCGGCTGAGTCGATCCGGTCAGCGATGAAGTCAGCGGGAAAGAAGCCGCCGTTGGGGTTGGGAGTGGAGGCGGTGCTTCGCTGCGCGAGGGTGTAGGTGACGAACTGCCGCCGTTGGGCTGCGGTTTTCAGCGCCGGGTAGTGCCACAGGGTGTAGGCGTTGTCCCGTGTCCACAGCGCGTTATAGATCGAGGCGGGGCGGTATCCGACCTCCTGGGGAGTCCCGACCGTCACGGTGATCGCGTTCCCGGCGATCATCGAGGCGAGATTGGACTGGATCGTCGCTGCCGAGGGTGAGCTGATGATCCATGGCGACGGGGGCGTGAACGACCCGCTACCTCCGGTCGAGGCGAGCAGCCGGCGGCTAAGCACCGCTGAGGTGAGCGCCGCTGCGCTGCCGATGAGGAACTGCCGTCGAGTCAGCATGCATCCGAGGATACGGTCTCAGATGCCGAGCAGGGACATTCCGAAGAAGCAGAACGCCGAGTCATTCTGGAAGTTCTTGGAAACCCCGGCGCTTTGTGTCACCACGAACTCGACATAATCGGTGGCGACGAGCTTGTAGAGGGCAGGGATTGTGCAGATGACGAGGCGGGTGCTGTCTGCCGGTGAGCGGATGAAGGCGATGTTCGTGGCGTTGTTGAGCTTGATATTGAAATCGTAGGTATTGCCAGCCGTCGTGTCGTTGAAATACCCCCCCGCAATGATCTGGTAATAGCCGCCGAAGCCCGTAGGGACCACGAGGCGCGAGGTATTCGAGGCCGTCGAGTGGAAGGCGTCGGTATCGAAGTCCTCGGTGTCATAGGTGATCGCCGTGGCAACTGCGGTCGTGCAGGATTGCACCGCCGAGTTGTGGACCCTGACCCCGTGATACGACTGGATGGGGTGGACGTGATCCCGACGTGCGGCCGTTCCGGCCGACCCTGCCGCAGCCGTTCCGAGAGCCGCCGGGACGGTCGCGTCGAAGGCGAGAATCGTGGCATCGGTGCGAACGCCGGTCGAAGCAGCGCCAGCAGCGTTGGCAGTGCCGAGCGTGACCGCAGGCGTCCCGCCGGTCAGTCCGGTCCCGGTCAGCGTGGCCCAGGTCGTCCACGTCGCCCCGTCCGACTGATAGATCAGGGACGTGTCGGTACCTGAGTACAGCGTCCCGCTGGCAACCGCAGAGGCGGCCGGGCGGGAACCGACAACCCCCGTGAGCATGACACCGGGAAGCGTCGTGGCGACCATTCCTACACCTCAGCCAGGATTGCATTGCCGCCGCCGTCCACAAGCGGCAGCCAGTTCGTTCCGTTGTAAACGGTGAGTGGTGTCCAGACGAGTGCCGACCACGCCAGTCCGAGCGTCTGTGTGGAATCGGCCCGCAGGCGAGTCCCGTTCGCGCCGATCGGAATACGGGCATCGACCGTCGAACGGCCGAACAGGTCGCCCTTCGTCGTCAGAGGGCTAATGGCGGACCCCGCGTGGAACCCGTACCACGTCGTGCCGCCGTCGAGCGTGAAGAACGTCAGGATGTCCACCGATGCCGCGGCGGTTGCGAGCACCGGAGCGGACCCTTGCCACACGACGGACCCCGGCCATGTGACAGTCCGCGAACCCGTGGCGTCCTGCGTCAGCAGCATCGTGAAGCTGCACGCCTTCCCGGACGTAACAGCGGCGAAGGTGAAGGTGCAGTTGGCGTTCAGCGTGCCGGTGTGGAGGTTGCCGGTCCCCGATGAGAAGAAGGTCGCAGCGGCGCCGAGGTTGCCGTGGGCGGTGATGGTCTCCACCACGCCGTCGTGGTTCAGTGCGTAGCCGGTCGTCGACGTGGAGGCGGACGGGCACCATTGCGTTCCGTCGAAGGTCAGGATGTTGCCGCTATTGGGCGCTGTGACGCAAACGGGGACGCCCTGGATGGCAACGACCAGCGGAGCCGGGAGCGAGCCCGAGAGGTCCCCGCCGACCCCGGCAGCACCGCCCGTGACGCCTGCCCCGCCGGTCTGACTGGCGGTGATCTTCACGACAGCGCCCATTCCTGGATGAAGACGTAGTGGGCAAAGGAGCTGTTGAAGATCGGATCGACGACGGCGGTACCGCCTTCACCGGCTCCGACGCAGCGCATGTAGACGCTGACCTGCCAGGCCGACCACGGCCCGGTCCCGTGGCCAGCGATGGTCACGTTTCCGTCCGTCTCGTCGATGTACTTGACCAGCGTCCAGCCCGGAGGGACGGAGTTGGCGCCGCCGGGAATGGGGTCGAGCGTGGCCGCCACCATGATCAGGATGTGGCCCGGCGTCAGGTTGCCCGGCATGGTCAGGGTGGTGCCGCCGGTCCCGCTGCCAAGTTGCACCGGGCTCGTGGCCGCGGTGTTGATCGCAAAGCCGAGCGTCCGCCCGACGCCCGCCCGGTAATAGACTCCGCCCCAGCTCCACGTGACGATGCTGGCCTGCCCCGTGGCAATGCCGATCATCGACCGAACGTAGCCGAGGTCTCCCGTGTGCAGGTCGCCCTGGATCATCGTCCACGCGCCGTCCACCACGAGGTTGTTGCCGAGGTAGTCGAACGGGTTGTCGAGCATCAGCACGGCCAGCTTGATCGAGGGCGCGTTGGGCGCCGCCGGAATGGCCGCCGCGATCGGCGTGAAGCTGTCCGTGGCGGGTGTGCCCGAATCGGACAGGAACTGGACCGAGTTGACCGAACAAACGCCGTAGTCAGGGAGCGGCGTCAGGTCCATCTCCAGCTCGAAGAACTCCTCCGAGATCTCGGTGACGGTCTGGTTCAGGACCCGCACCGGGGTCGCGGTGTTGTAGGTCGGGAGGTGCGTCGCCTTGAAGGAGGTGCGCATCCCGTGCTTGAGGTCGTTCACCTGCGCCGCCGGGACGATGATCTTGGTATGGATCACGTCGTCTTCGGTGGCGTTGTCGGCCAGGTAGCGGTTCGCGCGGGCCAGCGCCTTCGTGCGCGTCTTCACGTTCGACCCGGGAGCCGACATGTCGCGGAAGACGTACTGCGTCCCGATGGCGGTGGACTGGACGTAGACGTAGGGTGTCTGGTTCGACGCGGCGGCGAAGGGCATGTACACGCCCGACACGAGGCGCGACGGGCTGCGCTGGAGCTGGGTGTCCTCGCTGATCGCGAAGACGGTCGAGGAGTTGACTTCCGAGAGGTCATTGGACAGGCTGATGGCCGAGGCATAGTTGGAGCTCGACGCAAAGTCGTACCACAGACCGTACTTGCCGATGTTCTCGAAGTAGGGCACCCAGCGATTCTTGCCCGAGGCCTGCGAGCAGTCGTCGAGTATCTGGCTGACGGTCTGCCCGCGGTAGTCGACCGCATCCATCGCCACCGGGGTAGCCGATGACACCCATTGGGACGAGCCGTTGAACGTGTTGGCCTCGGTCGTGGTCAGGACCCACGTCACCCGGGCGACATCTGTCTCGGCCGGCCGGTTGGCGTCGGCGCCGAGCACGACTCGCAAGCCGATGAACCAGTTGGGGTCCGTGAGGGTGACGCTCCACTGGCGGCCGACGCCGTTGCGGTATGGGCCTCGCGCGACGGTCCTGTCTGCGACATAGCCGTTGTAGACGACCTGGCGACCCGTGGGCGCGCCGGTCTGGACGATGTAGATGCGCCGGAACGCGATGATGTCCAGGTCGCCGTTGGGGTCGTCGATGATGAGCGTCGAGATGGGGGTGGAGGCTTCCTCGGCGTCGGAACGCACCGAGGTCCGATACAGCCGGCAGCGGTCGGTGATCTCCGTCGCCGACCCGGCAGCGTTCGCATAGTAGTAGCGCAGGTATGCCGGCATCAGCGGTTGCGATCGGCGAAGGGACCGTTGTTGCGCGAGCCACCGATCTCCCCGTAGCGGTTCTGGATCACGATCGACTTCGTGACCTGCGAGGCGGTGACGTTGACGTTGACCGTCACCTGCGGCGGCTTGAGGGTGACCTGCAAGAGCCGTTCGCTGGCCCGAAACTGGATAGCCGCGGTGGACGCCCGGCTCGCGTCCGCCGCGGCGACCGCGGCCGCCATTCGGGCTTGGCTCCTCGCCAGCGTCGCAAGCGCGGCGTCGATGCCCTTGGGGTGGAAGCCCATCGAGCGTCCGCGGCTCAGGGCACCTTCGACGGCTGCGAACTGTGCACCGGAGAGCCGAGCGCGAATGTCGGGCGGGCCGTACACCGGCTTGGGTGTCGGCGGACCGTACACGTCAGGCCCAGCGCCCCAGCCGGGGGTCTTGGCAAGCTTGGCCTGGATGTCTCCCCGGATCTTCTTCAGATTATCAAGGGCGTCACCCTGCACGAACACGTTCAGCGGGTTGTTGGTGATCTCGCTGATCCCGTTGTTCACGGCGGCCAGGGAGTTGAGCAGGTCAGATTTCGAGGGCTGCTGTGCGAGATAGGCACTGGTCTGCGCCTTCAAGTCCTCGGATGCCTTCGTGTTGCCGTCCGCGATGCCCTGCCGCACGTCGAGCACCAGCGCCGCTAGTCCGATCGCTTCCCCGACGAGAAAGACTTTCGACAGCAGCCCAAGCCCGCCCGTCTTGGTGGGCAGACCGCCCGGACCACCAGCCCCGAAGCCCGGCGGGAAGTTGGTGACGAAGACCGGCTGCGCGAACAACGACCCGACTCCGGGCAGCTTCGACGCCCCGGACCGCGCCAGCGCCGAGAGCAGCCCGCTCAGGACGTTGCCGGCTCCGGTGGCGACCAGCCCACCGGACAGCTTGTTGAGGACGAGGAAGCCTGCCGTGGCCTCCTTGATCGGCCCGGGCAGGGTGGAGAAGGCGTCATACAGCAACCTGGCGAAGCTGAGCGCGCCCTTGAGCACGCCGAGGAACTGCTGCGCCCCGGTCAGGACGGCGTTCCAGTCGATGCCGTCGATGGCCTTGCCGATGTCCTCGCCGATGCCCTTGAGCCCTGACTTCGTGGTGTCGAGGGCGAGGAACTCACCGAGCTTCTGGACCGAACGGTCCAGTGCCGGGAGGAAGCCCTCGGCCAGGGTGACCGATGCGAGGACCGCGGCGTTCTTGAGTTCGGCCAGGCGCGCCTTGAGTGTGTCGAAGCGCTTGGCCGACACCTCCGCGAGGGCAGTGTTCTTGGCGTAGGCTTCCTCGGACAGCGAGACCTGGCGGCCGAGTTCCTTGTATCCACGGGACAGCAGCAGGACCGCGTTGATGTCGCGGACGTTGATGATCCCGGCTTCCTTGAGCTTGGCCGAAGCCTTGAACCGGTCCAGCTTGGACAGGTCCTTCAGGAATAGCTGGACCGCGCCCGAGGCATCCTTGGCGAAGAAGTCGCTGAACTGCTTGACCGACTGCCCGGTGACGTCGGCAAAGCCTTTGATCTTCTTATTGCCGGTCCCGATGTACTTCGTGATGTTGTTGAACAAACGCGACAGCGAGGACCCGGCGGCTTCGGGCTCGACGCCCATCGAGGCGATGGCGGAAGCGAAGCCGAGGACCTGCGCAGCGGACAGCTTGGCCGTCGCTCCGGCCGCGCCGAACCGCTTGGCGACCTCGATGATGTCGCCCTCGGAGGATGCTCCCGCGTTGCCCAGCGCGACCAGCGAGGAGCCCATCTTCTCGTAGTCGGGGCCGTGCAGCTGGAGGACGTTGCCGAGCTTGCCGAAGGCTTCCGCCGCGGCATCGACGGTCAACCCAACGGTGGCCGCGCTCAGCCGGGAGACGACCTCGGTGAAGTTCGCCACCTCCTTGGTCGGGACACCGAGGGCGCCGGCTTCCTGGGCGATGGCGGCGAGGTCGGTGTACTTAACCGGGATGCGGGTGGACAGCTTGCGCAGGGATTCGTTCAGCGCATCGAGTTCGGCCGGTGACGCCTCGATAGTCTTCTTGACGCCCGCGAACGCATCCTGGAAGTCGATGGCGTTCTTGGCCGCCAGCGCCAGCCCCGTGGCGGCTGCGCCGCCCGCGACAAGACCGGCGCGAGCAATGCCCGCGCCGATCTGGCCAAAGCCCTTCCCGGTCCGGGCCAACGAAGCGTTGAGCCCGCCGAGGTTCTTCTGCATCCCCCGGATACCGGAGGACACGTTGTCCTTGAGCGAGATGCGGACGGCGAGTTCCGCGGTTTCGGCCAGGCCCATCTTCTAACCTCGTGGAAGCTCGGACTTGGCCTTCTTGAGCTGGGCGGCCTCCGCCTGCTGCGCTTCGCGGATGCGGGTGCCGATGCGCTCCTCGACGAGCAGTTGGCGGGCCAGGGCGTAGTCCTGCCAGCTCATCGCGTCTACGGCAGCGAAACCGCCGAATCGCGCTGCGACCGCGACCCGGACCGCGAGCGGGTCCGCGCTGGGCGAGCTGATGTCGTAGCCGCTGTCCGACCAGTCGGCGACTGCTTGTCCAGCGCTTGCAGGAAAGGGGCCATCACGAGGTTCCCCCATCCCCGGTCCGAGGCCCAGTTGGCCACCGGCCGAGCGATGGCGTAGTCGGCGAGGATCAGCTCGACGTCGAACGGGACGGGTTCGCCCTGTTCGTCGATGAGGTTCCAGCCCTTCGCCCCGTAGCGGACAAAGGTGTCCATCCACAGCCTCGTGAGGACCGGGGTGTCCTGGTAGTTGGCGAGCATCTGCTGTTCCGCGATCAGCCCGCCTTCGAGGTCGAGGGTCGGCGTCATGGATACCGTGTCGCCGTCTTCGTGGGGGGTGCCCGGGCACGCACAATCGCGTACCCGGACAGGAAAGAGCGCCTGCATGGGGGATACCTCTAAAGGCTAGTTAGCGTGTTCGTGACGGCTACGCGGATCGCGTAGGCGAGGTTGGCGTCGTAGTTGCCGCGGTAGACGAGGGTGATCACGTCGTTGTTGTTGATCTGCTCGTCCGTGCGGCTGATGAGGCGCGCGGGGACGCGGATCGACTGCGACCAGGGCGTGGTGCCCGTGATGATCTCGGGGCTCGTGGTCTTGAGCTCGATGAACCGGGACGGGACCGGCGTGTCGTCGATGGTGCAGGCCTCCGCGATGGTCGCGGTGGTCTTGGCCAGGGTCAGCGTCACCGTGATCTCGCGCGGCCCACGTCCGAAGCCGGCGAGCTGGAAGCGCGTGTTGGAGCCGTTGGCGAAACGCTTCCGGTCGAGGTTGTTATTGATGTTGACCGTGGCCCGGTGGACGGCATCGGTCAGCTTCGTCGTGCCGATCGCGCTGTACACCGTGTCCAGGAAGACCTCGGTGTCCGCGCCGTACACCCATTGCGGGGTGTCATCGATGACCAGTCCGCCGGTGAACGACTGGCAGACCTCGCCGCGGGCGTAGACCAGCCCGGCGTTGACGTCCCACGCGGACAGATCCTCACCGAAGCCGATATCGAGTGTGTCGATGACGCCGTACCCGCCGACGATGATGTCGGTGTTCACGTCGTCGCCCCACTGGTCGGTCACCCCGCCGAAGGCATCCGAGGTGAGAGAGGCCGCCTGCCACACCCACGCCTTGGCCGTGGCACCTGTGGGGCTGACCCCGCCCTTGAGCACGCCGTTCCACAGGTACGGGAGGTCGTCGAACGCGGCCTTGCCGCCCCACGTCCCGGTGATGTCGGCCGCCCCGTTGAACGGCTGCAGGATCGGGTCGAGCGAGCCGACGTCCACGTCCGGGTCGGTCCGGTTGGGGTTGTACACGATCGCTCCCCGGTACGGGAGGATCCTGGTTGCGGCGACGTTGGAACTCAGCGAGGTCTGCGACCCCACCTGGTGCTTCTGGAACCTGCGAAAGCCTGCGATCGGCACGTCGGTATCCCTTTCTCTCCGGGCACGCAAAAAGACCCGCGACTTGCGGGTCTTCTGTTGGGAGGTGGCGGCCCAGAGCGGGCCGAGCTGAGCGCCTAGACGCGACCCTCGGCGATCGAGAGGTCGGGAACGGTGAAGGTCACCGCCTGGAGCGCGGTGCCATCCCCGACGTCGTACTGCTCGTCGAGGGTGATCCAGGTGCTCCAGATGGTCCCCGCGATGACGTGCGGGGAGGTCGTGAGGTAATCGGCGAACTTGTCCACCAGGACGTCCATGCGGCGCATCGTCTCGGTGTTGTCGGTGATCCGGTCAACGAAGGTCACCTGCACCGAGATAGTCCGCGTCCTGATCCCCGAATCGTGGTTCGCGCTCTCGGGCCGAGGCCCGACGAACGCGCAGGGGAGGTCGGTGTTGAAATGCGGCGGGCGAGTGGCGAAGGTCCGCCGCAGGAGGGTCGGGTTGGCCGTCTTGAAGCCGTCGAGGATGACGAGCAGCCCCGCGACGATGTCCTGGCGGAAGGTCGAAGCCATCTAGGCCGCCGCGTTCCACTGGTTGACGATGATGTTGCGGAACCCGGCGCCTTCGAGGGCCTTCTTCGCGCCGGGCACGAGGAACGGCTGGGCCTTGGTGCCCGGATGGTTGACCTTGCGCGCGAAGACCATCGGTCCTGCGTTCGTCCGCGCCCTGCCTGACAGCCGCCTGCCGCTCGCGTTGGCCGGCCAGGCCAGGAAGCGGCCCTTGCGCGGGCGGATGACGTGCGGCCGGGTCCCGAACTCGACGTAGGCCGCGTAGCCCGCCGAGGCGTGGACGATGGCAAAGGTGCTGGTCAGCGCCCCCGGTCCGATGGAGCGCGCGAGGTAGCCCGTCTTGCGCGGGACCAGCGCCTTCGCCTCGGCCACCGCGTGGAACTGGATCGCACCGAGGATGGAGTGGCCCTTGCCGATGGCATTGAGCCGCCGGTTGAGCTTGTCCAGCCCTTCGAGGCCGCTCATATCGCGACCACGGCGGTCCGCAGCTTCCACTCGTGGACGAACTGCTCGTAGCCCTCCGGGCGCTCCCGCGTCACGTCCGTCTCGCCGTTGGGTGTCTGCACGAAGCCCGACGATCCGGCCTTCGCCTTCCAGTACAGCAGGGCCGCCAGCTCGCGCACGTGCTCGAAGACGTCGAGGGGCAGGACGGGATGGCCCTCCGTCCCGACGATGACGAGGTTGTTTGGTATCCCCGAGGCGTAGCGGAAGTGGTCGAGGTTCTTGGCGAACCAGTTTGGATCGTTCTTGTACCAGTCGCCCTGCGAGCGGTCGAAGTAGCGCACCTGGATCGTGGTCGAGGTCCGGGCATCGCGCCAGTCGGGCAGGACCCAGAACGAGGAGTCCTCGGTCAGCGTCACGCCGTCGAGCGTCACCGTCCGGGTGGTGTCGGTCACGGGGCGGTCGTGGATGACCACCGACGCCTCGCCGTTGGTCGAGTACTTGCGGGTCACGTTCGAGGTGACGGAGAAGACCCGCCCGGTATCGCGCTCGACCATCTGCGAGGCGTTGGACGCGCAGGACGCAATGAGGCTGTCGTCGGCCGTCCCGGTCAGCCCGAGATACGTCTTGAGCTCAGCTAGCGAGACGAGCGGCGGTGCCATCGGCTTCCTCGAGCAGGGTCATGAACTGCGCGGCGGCGGTATCCCACGAGAACGACCGCTTGACGTGGTAGCGACCGGCCATCCCGAGCTCGCGGCGCTTGGCCGGCCGTGACAGCAGGTACAGGATTGGTTCGACGAACCCCCGCGGATCGGGGACGGCCCAGTCCATCCCGTAGCCGGAGTGGAAGCGGACCGGCTCGCCGTACGAATCGGCCAGCGGCGGCACGAGCACCCCACCGTCACCGACCGTCTCCCGGTCGGCGGCCCAGTCGGTCACGACGACCGGCACCCCGCACGCGAGCGATTCGGCGAGGTTGAGCCCGAAGCCCTCACCGCCGGTGGTACTGACGTACAGGTCGGCGGCGTTCATGAGGACGACCATGCCCTCGGTCGAGAGGCCCTTCCAGGTGTCATGGGCGCCGGTCAAGATGACCCGCTGGTGGTGGCGTTCGGGCAGTCGCGCCACTTCCTCGTGGAGCGACAGCCCCTCGTCGATCGGGCGGCAGTGGATGAGCAGGTCCACGTCGGGGTCCCGCTCGAAGACCATGCCCATCGCCGTCAGCAGGCGGTCGTAGAACTTGCGGATGACGAGCCGGTCGGAGCGCAGGATCAACTTCCGCTTCGGATCGAGTCCGAGGGCCACCTTGCACTCGTCCTTGGAGCGGATGGCCTTGCCGCTGAAGTAGATCGGCTCGCCCGGCGAGACGGGCCGGAAGATCTCGGTATCGACGCCGTGATAGATGCGCGGAACCGGCCGCCCGATCAACGCGCCGATGGTCTGCGCCCCGTAGTCGCTCATCGCCACGGGGTGGATCTGGTCCCAGATCCCGGCCCAGTCGAGGGGCAGGTTGTCGCCCTCGATCGGGCAGTAGTGGATGACCGGCACGGTCAGCCACGCACCGCCGAGGCCGGTCCCCCGTCCGATGTGGCCCTGCAGCCCCGACATGTCCGAGACGACGAGCACGGCGTCGGGTGTCCAGTCGTCGTCGCTGTCCAGCTTCCGCCAGAGCGAGCCGTCGATGGCCGAATGCGAGATGTTCCCCCCGTACGGGTCTCCGAACAGCGACGCCGGCCACACGCGGCCCGCCAGAGGGCCGCGGACAGGCTCGCCACGGTGATTGACCGCCAGGACGCGCACATCGTGTCCTGCCGCGAGGAAGCGGGTGCACAGGGCTTCCGTGACGACGCCGAACCCGGTGTGCGACACGTGCCCCATCACGAGGAGCTTCATGCCAGCAGCCCCCGCACGGCTTCAGTCTCGCCGTCCCAGTCAATGGCATCGAACTCGGCACGGATGGCCTGACACATCTTCCGGTGGGTCTTGCGGTCCATCGTGGCGATGATCTGCGCGACCTCCGAGATGGGGTGCTGGTCAAGGTCGATGCAGGTCACGCCGTCCTGCCAGAACCGCTCGGCCATGAGGCCGCGGTAGTGGGAGGCGTGGCCGATGACTGGACGCCCGATGGCCGCCCAGTCGTGGATGACATGGCCGAACCCGTCGCCCTGTACCTTGTCGTGCCAGCCGAACGCGGAGCCGGCCATCAGGTCCGCGATCTCCGCCACCGTCTCCACGTTGCCGTCAGAGCCGTCGATGCCGTGGGTGCAGAAAGTGAACTCCGGGAGCAGGACGCCGGCCGTGACGAACGGCTCGATACACGGGGTCGAGTTGAAGCAGTTGACGAACGAGCGGATGACCTTCGACGGTTCCGGGTCGCGGTAGAAGCGGAACGCCGCGGGCATCGGCTGGTGGATCAAGACACCCCGGCCCTGGATTGGCACTTCCGATGACACGATAGCCAGCGGGTCCAGAGTCCAATCGACGTACTGGTTGGTGTTGCCGACCTGCAGGACGTAGGCGGGCCGGTCCTTGGGGAAGCCGCCGGCCAGCCCCGCGTTCGACTCCCGGAGTTCGTCGGCCAGCCGCTTGAAGCCGCGCTGGTTGTCCTGCACGCTCGCCACGATGTACGCCCACTCGTGGCTGGTCGCTTTCACCGCCCCGAGTTCGACGCCGCGGATCTTCCGCTGGGGATGGTGGGGGTCGGTCCATTCGTAGTTACGGAAGCCGGGCGACTGCTCGGGGTTCGTGACCCGCCAGCCGTCCGTCGAGAGGAACTGCTGCGCCAGCCGGTCGTCCCCGTATCCCTCGCCGAACCGCCAGTAGCCTTCGGTCCACCAGTCGGGTCCGACTGGCGCGTAGACCAGGTAGCCGAGGCGGTCTTCGAGGAGCACCTGCATCGCGTGGAACAGGTCGGCATGGTGACGATCGAGGATGACCCGCCTCATCCGAGGAACGCCTTCCACTCGGCCGCGATCTTCGCCTTCCCGAACAGCTCGATGGCCCGTGCCCGCCCGAGCTGGCCCAGTTGATGCGCGTCGTCCTCGTCGTTGAGCAGCCGCTCAAGGTCGATGGCGGCCTGCTCGGGCCGGTCCTGCGCCAACAGGGCGATCTCGTGGCCCTCGAACAGGTCGGGTCCGTAGGGGAAGACGGTCATCCACGACGGCCCGATGGACACGACCGGGATGCCGGTCATCAGCGCCTCGATCAGGCCGAGGGTGTAGGACGCAGGCTGGGTCCCGGTGTAGAGGTAGGCCCGGTTGCTGCGGAGCGCGGCCTTCATCGCGTCGAGCGCCATCTCACCGGCCCCGCCGATGACCTCCGAGCCCGGTCCCATCGCCATCCGCGGGAGTTCAGCCGTGGCCTGCTGCCAGTAGCCCCAGTTGGTGTACGGGTCGCGCTGGCGGAGGTGCTGAGTGAAGTTGATGACCGTCCGACGCTCGCCCGTCCAGCCGTTCCACTCGTCGGAGTCCTTGTAGAAGCGGATCAGCGCATCCTCACCGGCGTAGCCCGGGATGTTCCGTTCCTTCGGGCTGTAGCGGACGATCTGCAGGCCCTCGGAGCGCAGCGGGGCCATGAGCCGCTCGTTGCCCTCGACGGACTGCCCTACCGTTCGCCAGATGACCCGCTTGACCTTGATCCGGTCCCACTGGGGCACGAGCCAGGTGTGCTCGAAGTGGTGGACGATGATGGTGTCGGCCCAGTCGAGTAGCTCGTCGGGGATGTGGCGCTTGGCAGCGTCGAGGTTGTCCGCCGTTCCAAGGCGGTCCACGATGGCCTGAAGCTCCGGGTGGTGCGCGACCTGTCGCAGAGGCGGGCGCTTCGGATCATGCGGTGCCCCGGGGTTGATGTAGCCGCCGATGGAGAAGACGTCGTACCCGAGTTCCGAGAGGAGCTTGAGTTGGTCGTGCTCCTCGATGGAGTGCGCGAGGAGGAGGAGGATGTTCACCGGAACCTTCGCGCATAGAAGCCGCGACCGTCCACACGAAAGTTCCAGCTATGGGTATCCGGGAGCGGCGCTGGCGGGATATATCGATGAAGGCGCCAAAGAAGTCGCGCGTAAACCCACTGACGGAACCCCGAGACACCATCGCCCACATAGAACAGTTGCCACGGTCGCCTAGCCACGTCGCACCGCCTCGAACCCGCACGGTCCGGCGGGCGGCCCGCTGAACGTCACGTCGTGCGTCTCGGACAGCAGCGCGGCCATGTGCAGCGGGCTGTGGCCGTTGGTCGGGTGGACCTCGCCGACGATGCGCTCGATACGCGACACCGCGGGGTCGGACAGAACGCCCCACTCGCAGCCCTCGCAGTCGATTTTGAGCAGCGCGGCCGAGCCCCCGGTCATGTCCAGTAGCTTGCCGAGGGAATACGGCTTGACCCGGCGCTCCTTGTGCTTGATCGGCCCGCGGTTCTCGTTGGCGAGAGTGGAGTTGCCGACGTTGGCGTGGTGTTCGAGTTCCGGCGTGCCCTCGTAGCCGTAGGACACGACCGCGAGCCTCTGGCGGGGAGCCCCTGCCGCGCCATCGACGAGGGTCACCCGGTCGGACAGGCCGTTGGCGGCGATGGCCCAGCCGATGAGCGTGACGTTGGACGGGACCGGCTCGATGATGAGCACGCGCAGCCCGGGATTGTCCAGGGCGAGGCCGATGCCGACCGCTCCGAGGTAGCCGCCGATGTCGATGGCCCAGCCGGACAGGTTCAGCGAGCCGAGGCCGTATTCGTCCTCGACCAGGCACGAGTAGAGGGTGTTCCAGTCGTTCGTATCGGCCCGGTACTGGAACGTCGCCGGTTGGCCACGCGGGGTCAGGAAGGTGTGTTCCACGGCAGAGAGCGCCTCCGTGAACGAGCGCGGCAGGGTGGGCGAACCCCGGACGAGCGCTCTTTCGCCCGGGGCCCATGGGGAAATGGCCCTTACGAGGGCCAGCGGACCTGATGTCGCACGGTCAGGCGAAGGTTCTAGATCCCTGTGACCTTCTGGATCTTTCCGGTCAGGACGTAGGGGTCGGCGTTGAACGCCATCTCCTCCTCTGCACGGAAGGACGTGAGGTTGAGCGCGAAGTTCGTGCCCGCCTCAGTCGAGACGTCCACCCGGTACTCGTCACCGAAGAACAGGTCGACGTCCGACCAGGCCCCGATGAGCGCGGTGCCGACGGTGAGGAAGCCCAGGGTGTCCCGGTAGGCCGGAACGCCCCACAGCGGGTAGTTCCGGGTCGCGGGAGTGGCCGAGGCGCCCATCGCGGGTGCGAGCGCCCAGCCGCCGGAGCCCGACGTGCCGAGCGTCTCGACGGCCAGTTCCCACCAGTCGGTCGGCGTCATCACGATGGCGTCGGCGTTGCAGGAGCGGGCTTCGAGGGCACCGATGCCGCGACCGATGGCCGCGACACGGGTCTCCGAAGAGAGCGCCGTGGAGTACGTCGAGGACGCTGCCGCGAGCGAGGTCAGGATGCCCTTGGGCTGCGAGTTGGCACCCGACCCCGAGAGGATGTAGTAGTCCTCGGCCTTGGCGAACGCCGTGCCGAGCTTGTTGCGCACCAGCCGTTCGGCCGTTCCCTCGCTATAGCGGAGGAGCTGGTTGCCGACGGTGATGATCCGGGCGAGCGGGAACAGCGAAGCCGTGGCCGAGCCCAGGGTGAAGTCGCGGGTGTCCTTGTTCGAGCCGAAGGCGAGTGCCTCACCGCCCTGGCCCTGTGCCCGCTGGAGCGAGGCATCGTCGAGCTCGTAGGGGATGTTGACGCCGAGGCCGCGAACGCCGTTGTTGACGCTCATCAGCTGACGCCAGATGTTCCGCCCCTGGCAGATCTCGACGACCTGCGACACGAAGTTGAGCGGGATGATGAACTGGCCGTTGGCGTTCGTGTCGCCGAGGGTCGCCTTGGTCGAGGTCGTCGCACCGGAGGCGTTGAGCGCTGCCCAGTTGGCCGGCGACGGGGTGGTCTTGAAGTCGACGATGGCCTTCAGCATCGAGCCGAAGCCGGTGGCCCCGTAGTGATCGAGTCCGAGGTCGTCGTCAGCGTCCGCACCGCGCAGGATGTCAGCCGCTTTGGATGCCGGACGGAACTCTTCCATCCTGGCCTTGATCTCGTCCACGGTGGTGACGAGTTCGGCCTGGCGCTTCTCTTCGAGCAACGTCTCAAGCTCGGCCGCCTGCGTGGTCAGCTCGGACTTGATGGCGTCGTAGCGGTCCTTTTCGCCGGACTTGGCGTCGCCGGACTTCGCCGCGAGGTCCGTGACCGCGCCGGTCAGGGCCTCGATTCGCTGGTCAAGATCGGACATTCGGTGATGCCTTTCTGCATCACCCGTAGAGCGCGCCGGGTTAGCTAGGTGACGAGACGGATTGCCTCGTCGAGTTGGTCGAGGGTCGATGACAGCCGCGCCATCGCCGGGTCGTCGCCACCCGAAGGCAGTTCTCGTCCCAGTTCAGCCGTGAGCGTGTCGAGGTCCGAGATGACCGACTTGAGACGGTCGCTCTCGATTCCCGCAGAGGTGAAGTCGTCGAACGCCTTGCTCGCGCTGATGCGGGCGAAGACGTTGGCGGGGGTGAGAGTCAAGGTCTGTTCGACGTGCGGCCACGCGAGGATCTCGCCGTCGGGCGCCTTGCGGATGAGGTGGGGCATGGAGCCAGACGAGCCGTACATCTTGCCGGCCGCGATGAGCGCGTTGAGCCGGGCGAAGTACTGGTTCTGACGCTCCAGCCAGATCGGCGCCCACCAGCCGTCCTTCTCCTTGGTCAACTCGCCCTCGATCCCGACGTCGGAATCCCCGATGGAGGCGTCCTGGCCGTGGTGGAAGATGACCGGCCGCTCCTTGAACCAGTGCGGCTTGATGTCGGTCCGGGGCGAAAAGAACTCCCCGTCAAGGTCCTTGCCGCCCTTCAGCGGGCCGCCGAACGGGATGGCGAGGACGAGCCACTTGGCGGTGCCGATCTGTTCGGCCTTCAGGTAGTCCATGCGGTTCTCCTAATCAGCCTCAGTGCGCCCGTAGGGGATGACCGGTGACCAGTCCAGCGTGCCGTTGGGGTGATCCGCGATCGAGGACGCCTCCTCGACGCTGAACGTGGCGCCGTTGCGCATGGCGCATTCGTAGTCCTTGTCCCCGTCGAACGCGATGACCTCGCGGATGCCGAACTCGCCGTAGCCCGTGAGTGCGGCGCGGTTGAAGCTGAGCGCCGTCTCGGTCCGCGCGGTCGTCTCGGCGCGGATGTCCCCGAACACCTCCACGCCGTTGTCCAGCAGGGCCTTCTGGACGCCTGGGAAGGTTTCGCCCGGAACGCCGTCGATGATCTGCGAGATGGAATAGCCGCGGCGGACGCCCTCGGACACTTCGCGGACCAGCGCCGCGCGGGTCTTCTCGGTCATGCCCGTGATCCGCTGGCCGCCGTACTTCAGGAGGTCGTCCAGCACGGTCTTGGTGAAGTTCGGCCCGACGAAGCGGTCGACCCGGTTGGCCACGACCTGCAGGGCGCCCCTGCCCACGTCGAGGTAGATGGTGCGCAGCGTGTTGCGCAGCGCCTCTTCCTCGGCCGTGGCGTCGAACCAGTCGGGTTCGCCCTTGACCGCTTCCTTGCGGGCCGAGGCCTTCGTGGGCAGGCGCTCGGTGATGGCCCGCGACACCCGTTCGCGCTGGTCCGCGAAGAACGCCGCCATCGTGCCCCTCGCCCGCAGGGTGGCGGGGTCGGTGAACGCCTCCCGTTCGGCCCGCAGGCGGTCCGTCGACTTGAACGTTTCGGAGGTGGCCACGGTATCGCGCCGGTTGGTGTCACCGACATTGGTGGTCAGGCCGCCATCGACCGGGATGGCAGGAGGCGGCGGTGTGCCGTTGAACTTGATCCCGTCCAGTCCGGCCGCGGTCACGACTTCCTTGGCGTCGAAACCGAGCGAGATGAGGGCCCGCATGGCGCCGGCCTTTTCGAGCAGCGTCTGCGCGTCGTCGAGGTTGGGCTCCTCGATCTCGAAGTCGAGGGTGTAGCCGACGGCCTTTTCATAGCGCGACAGCAGGCCGACCTGGATGGCCTCTTCCAGCAGCTCCACCCGGGGATGGATGGTGCCCTCGTAGTACTGGTGGCGCTGGTAGCGGCGGGTCTCGCCCGAGTTCAGCCCGCCCGGGTTAGGGAAGCCCAGCTGCACCGGGTCGATGGGGAACGCGGTCAAGATGTTCTCGCGATTGAGCAGGGCCAGCTCGGGGATGCCGATCTCCGACGGTGACGAGGCTCCCTGCGCGTACTCCATCGGCTCGGGGAACAGCAGCAGCCGCTTGGCGGCGTTGCCCTGCGAGACGGTCGATCGCCAGGCGTTCTGGGCATCCTTGAACTCGGCCTCGTCCAGCGCCCGGTTCTTGGGCCACACCATGCCGGCCAACCGGCCGCCGGTCGTCAGCACGTCGGCGGTATGGGTCGCCATGAGGTTCGTGAGTGGGACCTCGGCGTACACCGCCTCGACCACGCCGACGCCGAACACCTCGTCATCCGCCGAGCCGGTCATGAACGGCAGGATCTCGTTCACGTCGAAGGGCACGCCACCACCGGGCCGCTCACGGTCCATGACCCAGCCGATGACCTCGCCGCGGTCGTTGGTGGACGGCCACATGCGCGCCGGTGAGATGCCGTAGATGGCCGTCGGCAGGCCGTACAGCACGTCAGGCGATTCGAGGTACCAGAACGCGGCCCCGGCCATGTCGATACGGATCTGCGTCTTCTGGCGAAGCTGGCGGCCGGTCTGGTTGGGGTTCGGCCGTTCCATCAGCCGAAGGAATTGCCCGATCGGGTCGAGCTGCTCCCACGGCGTGAACAGGTCGGGTTCGATGATCGCGGACTCGTTGTCGCCGCTGTCGTTCTCCGGGTCGACGTACACCTTGAGCGCCGCGATATCCGAGCTGATCTTGCTCTCGGCCTTGTAGAACCAGCCGACCTTGTAGGCCGCCAGGTACAAGGCCATCCGCTTCTGCGGCGTGTTGCCGAGGCTGAACAGCGGGCGATCGTTGATCCAGTTGGCCACGCCCGGGCCGAGTGCGGCCTTCATCGGGATGACGGGTGGTCGCGCCAAGAGACGGTCGAGGAAACTGGTCACGCAGCAGCTCCAAACGAGGAGACCCGGCGGCGAGCGCGTGACCGGGCGTAAATGGCTAGACAGAAGCCGTCGGCAAGGTCGGGCGAGGGCAGGCCGCGGGCCTTGAGCTCCTCTTTCGACTCGATCTGGACCTTGCCGCTGCTGGTCATGCGGTAGGTCGGCGCGGTCAGCTCGGCCCGCAGTCGCTGGTAGTCGTGGTCCGACAGGCGGATGAGGCTGATCGGCTCGTCGTTGTTCTTGGGATCGAGGACGCGGCGGACGTCCCACCACAGTTGGGCGCGAAGGTTGACCAGCAGGTCCGAATCGTGGTCGGCCTTCTCCGCGACGTTGACCGCCAGGACCGTCCCCGGCGGTTGCTGCTCCTTGATCCGGTCGTACACCCCGGCGCCGACGCCGATGACGTCGATGGCGAGCGTGCCGCGGTGGACTTTGAGGTACTGCATGCCGAGGCCCGCGACTTCCATCGTCTCGTGGCCGTGGACAACCGTGACACCCTGCGGCCCGTTGCCGTTGCCGGCCACGAGCGCCGTGTCGTCGTCACCGAAGCGGGCTACGTCGAGTCCCGCCCATTCCCGGGCATCGGGCAGGTGCGGCCGCTCGCGGGCCTGTTCTACCCAGGCGAGGGGGATGATCGCGTTCGAGGCGGTGTCGGGGAACTGGCCCAGCACCTTGGCCTGCCACCACGGGGTGCCTTCGAGGCCCTCGGCTCGGCGCTGCTCAAGCCAGAACGGCGAGACCAGCTCGGCCTGCGCCTTGTCGGGGACCGGTTCACCGCTGAAGTTGGGGGTGTCGAAGACGCTGATGTGGATGACGTGCCACGTCGGGGTCCGGCACGCCTCGAAGAACGCGCCCTGCGGCTCGTGCGGGTTGCCGATGGCGAGGATGCGGCTGTCCTCATTGACGACGAGCCCCTTGGCCGCCTCCCACAGCGGGGCGCCGACGCCGTTGGCTTCGTCCAGCACCACGAGCACACGCCGCCCGTGGATGCCCTGCAAGCCCTCTGGGTTGTAGTCCTCGGGCTTGATCCCGATGGCGAAGGCGCCGGTGTCGGGGATCTCCCAGCGGCTCTCGACGAGTGGGATGGAGCCCGGCAGCCCGCCCCGGATGTGCGCCTTGCGCAGCTCGCGCCACAGGATGTCCCGGACCTGGCGGTACGTGTCGGCGGTGGTGACGGCGATCCCGCCGGTTGAGACCCACCACGCCACGACGCGGGCCGCGATCCAGTCCTTGCCCGAGCCGAAGCACGACGGCACGGCGACCTGGGGGTTGTCCCGCAGGGCTTCCGCGATGCGGGCCTGGATGGACCACGGCCGCTCGTCGAGGATGTCGGTGATGAAGCCAACCGGATCGTCGAGGTACAGCTCGTAGCCCTTAGCCCGCTGGCGTTCCCTCAACCGGCGGCGGAGTTCCTGTTGAGCCTGCCGTAACGAGATGCTCGGCTTCGCGGATGGCGGCGGAGAGCTCGACGTCGGTGATGCTGCCGGTGATGTCACGGTTCTCCGTCCTGCCGGTCGCTCCGCCGGTCAGCAGCGCATGGCGGTCGTACAGCGTGCCCAGAGCGGCAGCCTTGTCCTTCAACGGAGCGTCGCCCCGGAGACCCGCCACGACCTGTTCGAGGCCGACCTGGATACCGACCCAGAACTGGTCGACGAGCATCTCTCGCGCGGTAGTACGAAGCTGTAAAAACTCAGGCTTGGTAACCCAGTACTGGATCGTCTGCTTCGGGATACCAGTCTGCCGTTCGGCTGCGGTAACGCCCTCGACGACGGCGATGCCGGCAGCCTCGTTCCGTTGCTTGGCGGTGTACCGCCGGCGCTCGGCCATCTACTTCTTCGCTTTCGCCTTGGGCTGGTCCGGCGCATCGACGTGGACCTTGCCGCCATCGGGGACTTCGGTGACGAACTCGGTGCCGTGCGGGATGACCACGCCGCAGCATTGGGTCGTCTCGTCCTCGCCGAGCTGGTGATAGGCGCCGTCGAAGAACACGAAGTACTGCATGGTCATCTCCGGTGAGGGTGGAAGGGAAGTGGGCCGCCGCTAAGTCGGGACTATTTAGCCCTTAGCAAACCCCCCACGGGGCTGTGAGCGGGCGAACACCCCGAACGCCGTGCTTGCTCTCCACCCTGAGGTGCGCTGATCCGGCTCGGTTCCACGGCGGCCATAAACAGTATAGGTGGAAGGGAGCGGCAGGAGTCACCCGTAATGCCGGCGGGTCCCGGTCTGGGCCGGACCGCTCCCTTCCGGGGGTCGTTGAAGTTGAGACTGCTCGACTCCGCATCCGAGCTACGCGGACCGCCTGCGACTCCCAGACGGTGGGGCGGTTGGACTATACGCTACGCCGTCGAGCCTTCGGCTTTCTTTCGTCGGTTGTACTCGCGCATCTTGGCGCGTTTGGCTTCGTCCTTGGCTTCCCTCTCAACTTCATCCGCCTCTTGAACAGGTGTTTTGCCCCAGTTCGGCTCCACCCGTTCGAATGCTCCGCACGCGCAAGTTCGTAGACCTGCGGGACGGAGCTTCGAGTCAGAAAGAGGTTGATGACGCTCGACAAGACCGAACCATTGCCAAGTCCATTCATGCCCGGCTCCCTCGACATGGTTGGTCGTCATGCCGCGTCCGTCCTCACGGATCGGGCCGGTGGCTCAATCTCGTACCTGGTCCAGAGCCGTCGCAATGCCTCCGCGATGTAGATGCGGCGGACCGGCTCGATGATGCCGAGGCTGGCACAGGCCGAGTCCCAGTCGCCGTCACGGAGCGCCGTCCGGTACAACGCGCGGGCCATGAACGGATAGTCGTCGGTGGCAGGGCCGCGGCCGGCCAGGGTGGCCAGGGCGGCACGCATCGGGTACGTGTAGTGGGCGACCGGATCCTTGTGGCCTTCGTACTCGGCGACCTCCTTGGCGAAGGGGTCG
>JANMRJ010000165.1:0-3673 GCA_031370985.1 Acidimicrobiales bacterium | reverse complement strand
CGAGCCTTCTTCCGGTTCGCGATCGCGCAGCCGGGCCTGAGCCCGCTCGTGGCCGAGGCCGACGGGCGGATCGTCGGGACGGGCATCGCGACCGTCAATGGGTCCGTCGGCTGGGTCGGGATGATCTTCGTCGACGAGGCGCTCCGCGGGCGCGGCATCGGGACGGCGTTGACCGCGGCGGTCATCGACCGGCTGCAAGCCGCCGGCTGCGCATCGCTGGTGCTTCTCGCTTCGCCGATCGGCCGCCCCATCTACGAGCGCCTCGGGTTCGTCGCGGAGATGGACTACCGGCTCCTCGTGGCGCCCGGCGGGCCGAGCGGCCGGCCAACCACCGGGACAGCTGACGAGGCCGAGGTCGACCGCGCGTCAGCCCGCCTCAGGGCGTTCTCACCCGCCGACCTCCCGGCGATCCTGGCGCTTGACCGAGCCGCGACCGGCGAGAACCGGGGCCACCTCCTCCGTGCAGTCGCGAGCGCCGCCACGACCGTCGTCGCCGAAAGCCCATCCGGGCAGGTGGTCGGGTTCGACGCCCGAGCGCCCTGGGGCCCCCACCCGACGATCGCCCCGGCGCTCGTCGATGGAGTGCGGCTGGTCGAAGCCCAGCGAGCCGGATCCTCCGGCGGTGTTGAGGTCCGCACCGCGCTCCCCGAGGTCAACCGCCGCGGCCTCGTCACCCTGGAGAACCTCGGCTGGCGGGGCGCACGCGGCCTCACCCGCATGGTCCGCGGCGCGCCCCTCCACTGGGATCCACAGGCGATCTGGGGCCAGTTCGGCGCAGCGATCGGGTAGGCCCCAGACAGCGATCGGTGGTCGCACTGCCGCACGTTCTGCGGACGTTGCCCTGCGCCTGTCGGAGCCAAGTTGCGAGCGGTTGCGCACGGTTCTGTGGGTCGTCCGAGTCGGCATGCGTGCCGGGCATCCAGAGGTTCCCGGCCGTTGTCGCTCCCGTCTTATGGGTTCGGCACCTCATCGCCAGGTGCGCCGCCAGGCCCACAGGGCGTGGAACCGCACCGCTCGGAATGATTGGAGTGCGCCGGGATCCCAACGGCCGGGCCGGCTACACCGTGGATGGGCGTCGGCGACGATCCCACGCCCAGGCCCCTTGTGACAAAGCTGCCAAGGAGCAGCATGGCCAAGGCCACGATTGACGTTCGGATCACGAATCGCTTCTTCATCGCGTCCCCGTCAGTACCTCCGCGTAGCGGTCAGGGACGCACGGGGAGGCTGGAGATGTCGACGACGAGGAGGTTCTCGGGCGGAGTGGTCTCCGGCGGCACGACTTGCCCGGGAATGCCGTTGGCCCATACGAGCAGGCGTCCATAGACGCCCGCTCCGCTGTGAGCGGTTGGGACCGGAAGTTCCACAAGACGGTGCTCGAGCCGATCGTAGACCTGTGTCGTTGTCCACTGATTCCACGCAATGAGACGCTCACTGGCCTTTGGCCACTCGAGGTGATCGGCGATGTCCTCTCCACGAGTGATGAGTCGCGGCGTCTGGTCAGCGACGATATCGTCGACCACGTACATCGCCAGCGAGTCCAAGTCGTTGAAGGCGAGTGTCGGGCCCGCCAGCGCGATCGCCGCGGGCCGCTGATCCACCTGCCAGCGCCTGCCGCTCGTCAGGTTACGCACCTCGATGACCCCGGCTGTCGATGAGGCTTTCCACCACGCGACCCAGGGCCAGGAGAAAGCCGGCCCAAAGGCTGACGTGGCCAGGGTCGTCACCGTACCGCGGGTGAGGTCGGCCATCCGCACCACCGCCTTCTGCGGCTCTTTGCCGGGTTCCATGTTGCTGAGCGCCTGGCCCCAGACGACCATGCCGTGGCTGACGACAGGGTAGGGAGATGGCCCAGACACCGGCAGCCCATCGACGCGCACCGCCCGCGCGACCTCGTGGACGGCCCCAGTGTCCAGGCTGTAGGCGAGCATCCGCCAATTGAAGAACGTCCCCATGTCGTCGACTTCTGACCATACGACCCAATGCTCATCAGAGGAAGCCGCGAGGATCTGGCTGTGCGAGTTGGTGAGCTCGTGCATCGTCCGAAGCGTGCCGGTCTGGACATTGAGGAGCACGGCGTAGGAGGGTTTGGCGGTACCGATGAATTTCTGGGGCTGATTGACCCCCACGAGCCAGCGCCCGTCCGGCGTCGCGTTGTCGAAGACGAAGATGCGATCCGAGCCGATGGCAGTCGACAGCCGGCGGATTTGAACCTCGCCCCATGCCTGCTGCATGGACACCCTGGGCGGGGATGTCGGGAGTGATGCCAGCGGGGAGGAAGACTCACGGGCCGTCGGCACCGAGCTGGTCGTCGCGGTCACCGATGCGTCAGGGCCGTGGTGAGAGGCAGATGCGACCGGGTTGGAGGACCCACAGGCGGCGACCAGGACTGTCCCGCTCACGACGAGCATGGCAATGGCGATAGGGATGGTCCTGGCCGTCGCGTTTATGTCACACCTATGAGGTCATCCTGTGGTTCGCGCCATTTCGGGCGACGTCACCAGATGAAACCGTAGCCGCCCTGCGAGATCATGGTCGTGATGCTGGTGCTCGGGATCGTGCTGTGCGCCGGCACGTTCGGAGACCAGGAGATCGACGACGCGCCCGCCACCGAGTCGGCGTAGGTCGTCTGCGCGCCCGAACTGCCGTACCCGTGCACAGCGATCCAGTGCTGAATAACGATGCCCGTCGGGTGCCCCACGAGATGTGGAGTGGTGATGTCGGCTCGCTCGTATTGGGCGACGACGAGAGGCCAGCCGCTGTCGATGTCCAACTTCAAATCCGCCTGGTAGCTACCGGTGCCGCTCACGGTGTAGTACCAAGAGACGTGGCTCCACGTATTGAGGGCTGGAGCCATCACCCCTCTCGACCAATTTGTGGCTCCGTCCTGGTCCGTATAGAGGTAGCCTGCCCCGGACTTGGCGAGGTTCTTCTGGGTTAGCGTCTCGCCAGCGGGACCCGACGCTCCGCTTCCGGCCTTGTAGTAGATGACGCTGAGCGCGCTTGCGGGACCGCAGTAGTAGTTGGTCGTCTGGGCGTGCTGAGACATCGCAAGCCAGCCGCTCACCGCCATTGGGATCAGGTTCCCGCTCGCGGACAGCGGGCCCGAGACGCCGCCGTGGCTCGCTGTGAACGCGGTCATCTTCGCGGCAAACACGGCGGGGTCCAGTTGCCCCGCCCCGACGCGTGCATAGTCCTGGGCGAGCGATTCCTTCTGTACGAGTAGGGCTTGATCGGCAGCCGAGAGCTGCACGATCCCGCCCTGACCGGGGCCGCCCGTCACGGCGGCAGGGTCTGTCGGGACGATGACCGGGCCCGCCGCGGCGGCTACGCTGATGCCGAGCGGTCCCACGAGCGACATGAAGGCAGCGGCGGACACGAGCAGTCCAAGCCTTCGAGAGTGCACCGTGCGGCTGACAGGAGACGATCGACGATCCGTTTCCCCTCCAATCGGATGGCACCTTGGTTAGGCCCCAAACACCAATCAACGCGGCAGTTCACGGTTGAACCCCTTCGACATGCGAGACAGTAACCCGGTCGCGTCCCGGATCTGCTGGAAAAGCTCTGACGGCAGAGGCTCCTCGGCACGGGTAGGTTAGGCGATCTGCTCCTCCATCCGCGGGACGGACCGGGCGACGCTGAGTGCGGCGATGGCGTGACGATCGAGCAGCGTGAG
>JANMRJ010000163.1:0-4410 GCA_031370985.1 Acidimicrobiales bacterium | reverse complement strand
GCGCGGGCCCGACTCTCGGGCTTACACCTAACCGTCGACTAGCGAGCGGCCGACTCCTCTCGACGAGTCGGCCGCGGGCCCAGAACCCAACCCGGAGTAGACCGACATGCGGCTGATGGGGGCACCAGGGACCCGCAGACTCATCGACGAGAGGTGCCCGTGAAGGCACTCACCGTCCTCTTCATGGCGCTGCTGTCCCTTGCCGCTGTCGTGGGTGCGTTCGTCGAGGCAGACGAAGCTCAGCGCCTCCAACTGCAGCAGGCGGCGACAGCCGCCGGGCAGCAGTTCACGATCCCGGGCGACTCCCGCCTTGCGGATCCCGACAAGGCTCTCGCTGCCGTTGGCGAAGCGGCGACTGTCGGCCACGTCAACGTGTTCCGAACCGTGATCGCGTATGACGCGGACGGGCGGCAGCAGACGACGCACTACATCCTGCTCACGGCGCACACCCGTCTATTCGACGCTCTCGGCTTACAGTCCGGTCGATGGCTGACAGCGGACGACACCGAGCATCCGGGGCGCTTCCTATCGAGCGTGCCAAGTTCGGACGTTGATCAGGTCGGTGTCCTGCGTGACTTCGCCGGCAACGATCAGGTGTTTGTCCGCGGCTTGGGGACAGCGTTCAACGCGGTTCCCGTGGCGGGCACCTACGTCATGGAGGCGGCCGATCAGGCCTCCGCCGATCGGTTCTTCGAGACGCTTGCGACTGCGACATCGCGGGCCGCCGGTGAGCCAGGCCTGTTCACACCGGAGAGTTTCAAGCCAAACGGAGGTGCGGGCGTTAGCTATGGAGGGGGCTGGAAGTCGATCCTGACCGCGGTTCAGATCATGATCATCGTCGCGACCGCGTTTCTTCTTGCCTTCTGGGTGCTCCACGAGGGGAAGCGGGCCGGGATCATGAAGCTTCACGGCAAGGGCCCGGTCGGCGTGTGGTGGGAATTGGCCGGACGACGCACGCTGGTGGTGTTTCTTGTGACTGGGACGGTGGCCGTCGCCGCGAGTCTCCTCGTCCGAGACAGCGGCGTTGGGTTTGTCGAGTCGGTTGGCGTGGCCGTGCTTCGCGTCTGTGTTGTCATGCTCATTGCTTCGGGTGTCGCGTGCGCCTACGTCGCGCGAGCTAGCGTCAGCGACGCACTGAAGAACCGTAAGGACACGCGGGCAGTCTTCGCAGTCAACAATCTGCTGAAGATCGGCTGCTCGATTGCCGTGATCGCGACCACAGCCGGGGTGTCAACGCAACTCGCGAATGCTTCCGCGGAACGGCAGCGGCTTGGCAACTGGGAGCGCGCGCGTGGATACGGGATCTTCTACCCGCTGTCCAATGGAAACGACCTTGAAGACATTCTTTCTGGCGGCGGCCAGATGAGGCGTGCGGAGACGACGGATCTCTACCCGATCGTCAACGGCATGGGCTCGTTGTTCATCGATGCCACCGGCTACGAGCCGCTCCCGCCGGGCCTGGAGAACCCACCCGAAGTCATCCCGTCGATGGTCGTGAACCTCAACTACCTTGCGCGCTTTCCGATTCTTGATCACTCGGGGAAGGAGATCGAGATCCGCGACGACGACCCCAATTGGATCATCCTCGCGCCGGGGCACGAGCGGGCTCGCGAAGCGGAGATCCGCTCCTACTTCAAGGCGGTTCGAAAGGATCCTGCGCGACCGGCCGGCCAGAAGTTCGACATCATCTGGACAATGGAAGGGCAGGCGGTGTTCAGCTTCGACCCGCTGATTAACCCCGGCGACGGCAACAACATCGTCGACCCGATCATCGAGGTCATGACGTCCGCGAACAGCGTGCCCGGAGATCGAGACAACATGCTGACCGGGGATCCCAACAGCGGGTTGAAGGTCCGGCTGCTGGACGGCGACACAACGCGGACAGCCCAAGAGCTCGCGCCTGCCCTGCAGCGCTTGAAGCTCGACGACAACCTGCGTCACCTCGTGACCATGGATGCCTACGCCTCGAAACAGATTGCTGACCTGGACTTCCGAATCGGGGCGCTGGCCGCAGCTTCCTTCGCCCTGATCGCTGGGCTTCTGCTCCTGGCCATTCAGAGCATGTCCATCCTGTTCCAGCACTACTCGCGCCGGATCACAGTCCGGCGACTGCTGGGGGCGGACGCCATTCGCGCCAGCCGCGAGGTCTGGCTCATCTTCGGCGCGGTATGGATCGTGCAGTTAGCGGGGGCACTCCTCATCAACCAGTTCGCCGAGAACCCCACAGGTTCAGCGTCGACGGCGGTCGCGAGCGATGCACTCGTGGTCGCGATCGCTGTCGCTGTGGCGGTAGTCGAAGGGCTGTTCTCGGCCGCCGTGCTGTCAACCATTGCGCGACGGGGCGCCGTCCGAGTGCTGAAGGAGGAGTTCTAGTGGCAGCGCCCGCCTGCGAACTGGTGTCGGTGACCAAGGGGTTCGGCCAGAGGACCGTGATCAGGGCGATGGATCTCAGTGTGGCAGACGGTGAGATGGTCGCGATCTCGGGCCGCAGCGGCTCAGGGAAGTCGACTCTGCTCAATCTCGTTGGTCTCCTGGAACCGATCGACGACGGCACCCTGCGCCTCTTCGGAGAGATCGCGCCAAAGGTGGGATCCGGGAGCGCCACGAAGCTGCTCCGGTATCGCTTGGGCTACCTATTCCAGAACTTCGCCCTCATCGACGACGAGTCCGTCGACGCCAACCTTCGGCTCGCTCAGGCGTATGTGAAGATGCCGCGCGCGAGGCGGGACGCATCCAGGGCGGACGCCTTGCGTCGGGTGGGGCTGGCCGACGTGGGCCACCAGAAGGTGTATGAGCTGTCGGGCGGCGAGCAGCAGCGGGTCGCGATCGCGCGGCTGATGCTCAAGCCGTGCGACCTCATCTTGGCCGACGAGCCGACGGGCTCGCTCGACGTGGCGAACGCGGACGTGGTCCTAGCATTGCTCAAGGAGCTCAACGCGATCGGCAAGACGGTGATCGTGGTAACCCACGATGAGCGCGTGGTCGCGGCTTGCGACCGCGTTGTCGCGCTACCTGACATGCGAGGTGGGGACGATCCGATCGAGCTGAGAGCACGACGGTCGGCATAGTGGTCGCCGGGTTGCTCTCCGGCATCGATGAGGAATTCAGCCTGGTGCGCGCCCTGCTGACTTCGGGCCGGCGGCACCGGCGTCACCGCCCGCGCCGGGGGACTCATGGCGCGGAGCTCGCGCCGCTGTTTCAAGCGACGATGACCGAAGAGACCGCCTGGTCCATTCCCCAAGCCGACAGCGGGCCGTAGCCCAGCGGGAACCACCCGGACAGCACCGAGTTGCCGTTCCAGAATTCGCCGTTGAAGGCCCAGACCCAGCCGCTGTATCGCCATGATCGAGGGAGACTGTCCCAGCCGAACCAGGCGAGACGCCAGACCCCGCTACCTCGTGCTGCTGCGCTTGCCCAAGGGCCACGGCGCGGAACACGTCCGCGATGCCCTCGTCGACGCAGTGTCGGCGATACCGCCCCGTGTCCGGCGCTCGCTGACCTGGGACCAGGGCGTCGAGATGGGGCGCCACGACGAGTTCACCCGGGCCACGGACGTCCCGGTCTACTTCTGCGATCGAGCCAGCCCCTGGCAGCGCGGCACGAACGAGAACACGAATGGCCTGCTCCGCCAGTACTTCCCCAAGGGCACCGATCTCACCGTCCACACGCCGATCCGCCTCGCAAGGGTGGCTGCCGAGCTGAACTCGCGGCCGCGCAAGACGCTCGGCTGGGAGACCCCTTCCCAACGTCTCGATACACTCCTCAGGTCAACCGCACAGACCCGCGTGTTGCGACGACCGGCGGAATTCGCCGAGGCGAAGGACGACCCGGCCCTTCTGCCAGGCAAGTGCACTCGTCTCCGTGGTCGCCGTGGGCTGCCATGTGTTCCGTGGAGTCGCTTGTCTGGATATCGGGCCACTGTCTTTCCAGGGTCTCCAGGGGCAACGGACTTCGACCGCGGCTCGGCGGTCAAGCCTCGGGCAGGCCGAACGAGGAGGGGCGATCGAGGTAGTCGATCCACAGCTCCGGATGATCGAGGGTCAGGGTGAGGCCTCCCCGGAACGGGAGCCGCCCCCGTCGGAGGGTGGCCCCACCGTCACGCAGGAGCCGCAGGAGGCGCCGGTTCGCGAAGAGCCGGAGGCCCTCGACCGGGGCAAGCTCGGCGAATTCCGGCCCGGGCTCAGCTGCCCACCACTTGACCGTCAGGTCGCCGATCCACGTGCCGCACTGCCACGAGCGAAACGCGTCAATGACGAGCACCTGTCCGCCCGAACGCTCGGAGAGCGATGACCGCAACGCGGGATCCAGGCCAACCGAGATGAGCGATCGCGGAACGAGGTGTCCGGCGCTGGTGTTCGTGATCCTCTCCATGTGGCGACTCCTGTCGGGGCCCTCGCCGGCCACTCCCTC
>JANMRJ010000162.1:0-2360 GCA_031370985.1 Acidimicrobiales bacterium | reverse complement strand
CATGGCCTCGCGGGCCAAGGGTTCGGCCACGCCGGCCAGCTCGAACATGATCCGGCCCGGCTTGACCACTGCGACCCAGTGCTCGGGGTTGCCCTTCCCGGAACCCATGCGGGTCTCGGCCGGCTTCTCGGTGACGGGCTTGTCGGGGAAGATGTTGATCCACACTTTGCCGCCACGCTTGATGTGGCGGGTCATGGCGATACGTGCGGCTTCGATCTGGCGGGCGGTGATCCACCCCGGCTCCAACGCCTGGATGCCGAAGTCGCCGAAGCTGACCGTGCTGCCCCTGGTGGCCTTCCCGGTCAGCCGGCCGCGGTGCTGCTTGCGATGTTTGACTCGGCGCGGCATCAACATGTCATTCGTCCCCCGAACGGAAGTGGGGGGTCTCGTGGTGCTCGCGGGTGCGGCGCTCGATCTCCTCGGCCTCGGCGAGCAGGCGCTCGCCCTCGGGATCTGCCTCAGGGATGAGCGGCGCGGCGGTGATGTCCATGTCGTCGAGAACCGGGGAGTCATCCGCGAGCAGCGCGGCATCCTCGGGACCGAGGACCTCGTTGCCCGTCGGGGCGGCACCAGTGGCGCTCCCCGGCTCTTCCTGACCCGGCAGGCGGCGACCGCCGCCGGCGGAGATGATGCGACGGGGACGAGCGGCGCCACCGGAGGGTTCCCCCACGGCCATGGCCGCCTCGCGGGAAATCTTGTCCTCGTTGGAGGTCTTGTAGGGCAGGATGTCGCCCTGGTAGATCCACGTCTTGACGCCGATGCGCCCGAAGGTCGTGCGGGCCTCGCGGAAGCCGTAGTCGATGTCGGAGCGGAGGGTATGCAGGGGCACGCGGCCCTCGCGGTACCACTCGCTGCGGGCCATTTCCGAGCCGCCGAGGCGGCCGGAGCACTGGACCCTGATGCCAAGGGCGCCGGCCTTCTGTGCCGTCTGGACCGCCCGCTTCATGGCCCGGCGGAAGCTGACCCGGCCGGCCAGCTGGTCGGCCACGCCTTGAGCGATCAGGGCCGCGTCGAGCTCGGGTTGCTTGATCTCCTGGATGTTGAGCTGGATCTTCGGGTTGCCGCTCATCTTGGCCAGGTCGGCACGGAGGCGGTCGGCCTCGGCGCCGCGGCGGCCGATGACGATGCCCGGCCGGGCGGTGTGGACATCGACCCGGAGGCGGTCACGGGTGCGCTCGACCTCGATGCGGCTGATGGCGGCGTGGGGCAGCTGCTTCATCAGGTAGTCCCGGATCTGCCAGTCCTCGATGAGGTAGGCCTTGTAATCTCGGTCGCTGAACCACCGGGACTTCCAGTCCGTGGTGATGCCCAGGCGGAACCCGTACGGGTTGACCTTCTGGCCCATGACTACTTCGACTCCTCTTCGCTGCTCTGCCGGGTGGAGGTCGTGGTGTCCTCTGCCTCTTCAGTCGTGGTTGTCTCGTCTGCCTCTGATGTGGACGGCTCGGCCTCGGAGGTCACCGTGTCCACGGTGAATGTCTCGTTGGGCTCGGCGTCGGTGAGCAGTTCGTCGACGGTCTCTGCCTCTGATGTGGAAGCGTCGGACGCCGCCGGCGCAGTCCGGTCCTCAGGACGCTGGCGGGTCGGCCGACCTCGGTTCTCGGCCTCGGCACCGCCGGTACGCCGGCGCCGGCGGTCGCCGGTGACGCCCTGGGCCCGGCGGGCCCGGCGCTCCTGCAGTTCCCGGTCGGGGAGGCGGCTGACGAGCAGGGTGATGTGACAGGTGCGCTTGCGAATGCGGGTGGCCCGGCCGCGTGCCCGGGGGCGCCAGCGCTTCAGGGTCGGGCCCTCGTCCGCGTAGCAGGCCGACACGAACAGCTCGTCGGCGACCATGGCGTGGTCGTGCTCGGCGTTGGCCATGGCCGACGCCAGCAGCTTGCCCACGACGATGGCGGCATCGCGCTCACAGAACTTCAGGATCTCCTGCGCCCGCTCGGCGTCGTAGCCGCGGATCAGATCGAGCACCTGGCGCACCTTGTAGGGCGAGATGCGGACGTAGCGGGCCACGGCCCGGGTCGAGGTGACCGGCGCCTTGACCGCCTGCGACCTGGACTCCGGCCGCCGGCGCATGACCGGCGCTTCGTTGAGCTTCGGACCCGTCATCGCTACCGCCTCCCCGCCCGCTCCTGGCCGGCGTGGAACCGGAAGGTGCGCGTCAGGGCGAACTCGCCCAGCTTGTGGCCGACCATGGCCTCGGTGATGTAGACGGGCACGTGCTTGCGGCCGTCGTGCACAGCGATGGTGTGACCCACCATGTCGGGGATCACCGTCGAGCGGCGGGACCAGGTCTTGATGACCCGCTTCTCGCCCTTGGCGTTGAGGGCGTCGACCTTCCTGAGCAGGTGGTCGTCAATGAAAGG
>JANMRJ010000160.1:0-6298 GCA_031370985.1 Acidimicrobiales bacterium | reverse complement strand
CGGCGGGGGAGGGGTGCGGTTGGCGGCGGCCAGCTCGACCGCGGCCGGCGTGGCCATCCTGAGCTGGCGGGCGGCCAGCATGCGGGTCTCGGCGGCGCAGATCACGCCCTCGCCCTGGTTGTGAATGTTGGCGCCGTACTTGTAGGCCGCGTCGGTGTCGGTGGTGATCGCCGCCGACCGGGCGCAGGCGCCGGCCAGGAACCGGAGTCGAGCTGGGCGGCCGGCGCCAGCGCCTCGAACGGGGCGCCGAGGAGGAACGGTTTGGCTGCCACCCGGACGACAGTGACGGCGTGGTCGACGTTGACTGGCCGGGTGGAGGCGAACGAGCGCCCTTCCTCCTGCCGGCCGGCCCACCGGGGGAGCGGCGCCCCATCGGGCACGATCACCATGTAGCGCTTGGGGTAGTTGCGGGGCCGGATGTTGTAGGTGAGCGGCGCCTCGCCCTCGACCCCGAGCATCACCTCCTGACGGAGCTTCTCGAAGTACCGCAACGCCTCGACGGCCGCCTTCTCGTCGAGGCGGAGACCCTCGACGAAGGACAGCACGTGGGTCAGGTGATCGCCGGTGTCGAGCAGGTACTTCGACTTGAGGCCGTCGACGGGGAGCTCGGGGTACTGCGAGTTCGTCAGCACGACGGCGGGATCCTCAGCCGTCGTCACGGGGTCGGCGTCGCCGCCCGACGTGTCACCCCCGCCGCATGCGGCGGTGAGCGCCAGTGTCACGAGCAGGGCGCACCGCCTCCGGGCCATCAGTTCCCAGACCTCGAGAAATGCTGGTAGTCCGGGCTGGCCCACATGCCGCCCCACGACCAGCCGGCGGCGGCGAAGGCGGCGTTCAGCTCGCCGCCGCGAACTGCCATGCCAGGGCGGATGTTGGCCCGGTCGACGAACGGTGCACCGGCCGGCGGGAGCACCTCGCCGTCGAGGATGTAGGGGTTTTCGACCGGGTTGATGTCGATGGCCTTGCCGTAGGCGTGGGCCGACCACCTCGGCGGCCCGGACGACACCGCGTTCCGGCAGTTGAAGGCCGAGGTGTTGTCGGCGGCGATGGATGCGTCGTCGCTGCCGCCGTAGGCGTCGATGAGCTCCATCCGGCGGATGGGGAACCGGCGCTCGTACAGCCGCCGGAAGACGTCGGTGACCGCGCCGGCCTCGGAGGCGTGCACGACCAGGGCGCCGGTGTGGGGCTGGCTGTCGAACCCCCAGTACGACAGCTCCAGCTTGCGGAGCTCCGCAGGGGCGACCGGGCAGCCGGGGCGCCACGACGACGGGAGGTCGGCGGCCGTGACTGCGACAGTGTTCCCCCTGAAGGCGGGACCGGCCGGCGTGGTTGTGGTCGCCGGCGCCGGCCGGGCAGTCGTGGAGGTGACCGGTTGGGTCGTTGTCGTTGCCGGCGCCTGGGTGGCGGACGGCCCGGTGGATGTGGGTGCGGCGGCCGGCGCCGGCAAGCGGCCACACGCGGCGGGGAGGAGGCCCAGTAGGATGCACGCCCTCCACGCCCTCCGACGGGTCCTCACCACTTCGTAAGGTAGCGACTCATGCGGCCCTGGTCGACGCGGTGTTCAACACCCTCAACGGCGACAGCAACGTGGCTTTCTTCAAGCAGTTCAAGTCGGCTGGCCTCACCGCCGCAGTCATGCCGGTCATGTCGGTCTCCGTGGCCGAGGAAGAGATCCGGGGCATCGGCGTCGACAACATCGTGGGCCACCTGACGGCGTGGAACTACTACCAGACCACCGACACGCCGGCCAACAAGACCTTCGTCGACGCGTACAAGAAGAAGTTCGGAGCCAACCGGGTCACCGACGACCCTATCGAGGCCGGCTACGTGCAGGTGTACCTCTGGAAGATGGCGGTGGAGAAGGCCGGTACCACCGAGGTCGAGGCGGTCAAGAAGGCGGCCGACGGCATCACCTTCGACGCCCCCGAGGGCAAGGTGACCATCGACGGCGCCACCCAGCACATCTACAAGACGGCCCGGATCGGCGTCATCCAGCCCGATGGCCTGATCAAGGAGGTGTCGGCGTCGCCGGCGCCGATCAAGCCGGACCCGTACCTCAAGAGCTACCCCTGGGCGGCCGGACTCTCCTAGCCAACCACCAATGGACATCTACCTCTCGCAGGTCTTCACCGGGCTGAGCATCGGGTCTGTCCTGCTGCTCATCGCCCTCGGACTGACGTTCACCTTCGGCCAGATGGGCGTCATCAACCTGGCCCATGGCGAGCTCATCATGGCCGGGGCCTACACCGCCTACATGGTGGGCGGGGTGTTCGGCGAGAGCGTGTCCCTGCTCGTGGCCCTGCCAGTCGCATTCGCGCTGGCAGGGACCATGGGCCTCATTCTCGAACGGGTGCTGATCCGGCGGCTGTACGGCCGCCCGCTCGACACCCTCCTCGTCACGTGGGGCGTCAGCCTGCTCTTGCAGCAGGTGGCCCGTGACATCTTCGGTGCACCGAACGTCAACGCCAAGGCTCCGGAGTGGCTCGGTGGTGGCGTCGTCGTCGCCGGGGCGACCTTGCCTTAGGGCCGAGCCTGGGGACGGCGTACATCGTCGACGCCTTCCTGGTGGTCGTCGCCGGCGGGCTGGGCCAGCGAGGCGCGGTCTTCGCCGCAATGGGGCTCGGCGTCCTGCAATCACTGGTGGAGTTCAAGACCCAGGCCAGCCTGGCCAAGGTGATCTGTTTTCGTCGCCGTGGTGGCCCTGCTCCAGTTCCGCCCGCAGGGGCTGGTCTCCGTGCGTAGCCGGGTCCTGACGTGATTTCCTTGGTGAAGTCCAACCGGGTCCGGGGGCGCGCCACGTTCTTGCTCATCGGGTTCGTCGGCCTGGTGGTACTGCCGGCGGTCATGTCGGAGTTCCGGCTCAGCCTGCTGGCCAAGTACCTGTGCTTCGCCATCGTTGCGGTCGGCATCGACCTGGCCTGGGGCTACGGCGGCATGCTCACCCTCGGCCAGGGGCTCTTTTTCGGCCTGGGTGGCTACGCCATGGGGATGTTCCTGAAGCTCCAGGAGGCCGGGTCCGACGGCCTTCCCGACTTCATGTGCTACAACGGGCTGACTCAAGTGCCGGCGTTCTGGCGGCCCTTCCGCCACGCCTGGTTCGCCCTCCCTGCCGCACTGTTGATCCCGATGGCGGTCGCCGCCGGCCTGGGGGCGCTGGTCTTCCGCCAGCGCATCCGGGGCGCCTACTTCGCCATCCTCACCCAGGCCCTCGCCGCTGCCTTCGTGATCCTGCTCATCGGCCAGCAGGGCTACACCGCCGGCACCAACGGCCTCACGAACATGAAGACCATGTTCGGCTACGACCTGAACGACCCGGTCAACCAGCGCAACGTCTACCTGGCCGTCGCGGTCAGCCTGGGCATCGTCTACCTGATCGCCCGCCAACTGGTGCACAGCCGGTACGGCCGCCTGCTCATCGCCGTGCGCGACGGTGAGGACCGGGTGCGCTTCCTCGGCTACAACCCGACGGTGGTGAAGGTGCTGGCCTTCACCGTCTCCGCCGGCATGGCCGGCCTGGCCGGCGCGCTCTTCGTGCCGGTGGTCGGCATCATGTCGCCGGCTGCCCTGGTGGGCCGCAACGGCGTGGGCAAAACCACGCTGCTGAACACCGTGATGGGCGTGCTCAAGCCGTCGAGGGGGCGGGAGACGTGGGAGGGCCGGGACATCACCGGCATGCGGCCCCACGAGCGCATCAAGGCCGCGATCGGCTATGCGCCGCAGGGCCACCCGACCTTCCCACAGCTAACGGTGGCGGAGAACCTGGCCGTGGTTCTGGAGTCGAGCGGCGCCTCGGGCGCGGCGGGCAAGGCGGCAGTCGACGAGGCGCTCGACCTGTTCCCCCGGCTCAAGGCCCTTCTCACCCGCAAGGCCGGCTTCCTCTCCGGCGGCCAGGCCCAGCAGCTGGCCCTGGCCCGGACGCTGGTCACCCGGCCGCGGCGGGTGGTGCTCGACGAGCCGACCGAGGGCATCCAGCCGTCGATCATCCTCGAGATCGAGGACGCTATCGCCGAGCTCCACGCCAGCCGGGGCATGTCGATCCTCCTGGTCGAGCAGTACGTGGAGTTCGCGCTGCGGCTGGCGGACCGCTACGCGGTGCTCGACGCCGGCGAGGTCGTGGCGAGCGGGGAGGCATCGGATCTGGCGGATGACTCGTCGGTGCGCCGGCTGCTGGCCGTCTGACTCACAGCGTCGCCCGCCAGGCCTCGAAGTCCTTGTAGAACGCGGCGGGCGTGATCCCGAACGCCTCGGAGAATGCCTTCTGCCAGTCCCGCTGTTTCGCCATCGACAGCCAGAACCGATGAGCTACCGCTTCCTCGCCGAAGCTCGTATCGAGGCGCTCACAGCCGAGCCACCCGACCGTGTAGGCCTCGCTTCCGCCACCGATGAAGCCGGCCTGCCCCCGAGTCTCAAAGGCGGACAGCGGTTCCTGGGTCTGGGCCGCCTCGCCGAGGACGTACGCCCGTTCCAGCTTCGCGTCGGAGAAGCCGCGTCTGCCACCCGTCTTGATCGCCAGGTACTCGGCGCACCCCTCGACTATCCATCGGGGCACGAACGAGCGCTCGGCCGGCTCCTCGCTCTGGAACCGCACCTCGGCCTGCCACGTCTGGACGGTGTGGAAGTACTCGTGGAACAGCGTCTCTCGGCGCACGTCCTCCGGCACCCGCTCGTAGTTCCCCAAGTACATCCAGATGTGGCCGCCCGAGGTGGCGAAGGCGGTCTGACCGCCGGCCAGTTCGAGCCGGGCATCCTCAATGGAGATGGCGAACTCGGCGGTGTAGGCCGTGATGAAGCGCTCGGCGTCGCTGTAGACATGCACGGTCAATGGCCCGCTGTCGCCCAGATCCGTATGGGCCCAGGCGAGGGTCTCGATGGTGAAGCGCAGGGTCTCGTCGGACACAGCGGTGTCGAGCCGGAACCGTACGGGCCGGTCGCCCGGTTGGAGGCGGACGACGTCGTCGACCGGCTCGGCCGAGTCCCGGCCCCCGCCGCCGCCGCACGCGGCCAGCGAGACCAAGGCCGCTCCTGCGACGTACTGCCGCCACCTCGGCGCGCCTACCATGTGGTCATCATCGTCGCTCAGACGCGCCGCCTTGAACAATGGCGGGATGTCATCCGCGACCGGGCGCCGCCGGTCAGAAGCGCGCCGGGAACCACCGGAACGCTACGGTCGGCCCATGCGGATCAGCCTCCACGAGCAGGAGCGCCTCATGGTCCATGTCGCCGCCGGCCTGGCCCGGGATCGACGGGCGCGTGGGCTGCGACTGAACCACCCCGAAGCCGTGGCGCTGCTGACATCGTTCGTGATGGAGGGCGCCCGCGACGGCCGCACGGTCGCCGACCTCATGGAGGCGGGCCGGGGCGTGCTGTCGCGCCACGATGTCATGGAGGGCGTGCCGGAAATGATCGCCGAGGTGCAGGTCGAGGCCACCTTCCCCGACGGCACCAAGCTCGTTACCGTCCACCACCCGATCCCATGACCGGCGCAACCGGGGTCAATCCACAGCGCCAGGACGCTGTCGAACGTCCGCGGGTGGTGCCGGGCGAGGTGGTGCTGGGTGACGGGCCGGTCACCATCAACGCTGGCCGGCCGGTGACGACGCTCCTGGTCGTCAACGCGGGCGACCGGCCGGTGCAGGTCGGGTCGCACTACCACGTCGCCGAGGCCAACCCGGCCCTCGAGTTCGACCGGCCGGCGGCGTGGGGCCAGCGGCTGGCGGTGCCCGCCGGCACTGCGGTGCGGTTCGAGCCGGGCATCGAGCGCGAGGTCGACCTGGTGGCGCTGGCCGGCGCCCGGATCGTCCCGGGTCTGCGGGGCGAGGCCGGCGGTCCGCTCGCCAGCCTGCGTGGCGAACGCAGTGGCTGAGCTGAGCCGTGCCCGCTACGCGCTCCTCTACGGGCCCACCGCCGGCGACCGCATCCGCCTGGCCGACACCGACCTGTTCATCGAGATCACCGAGGACCGCAGCGCCGGCGGCGACGAGGCGGTGTTCGGCGGCGGCAAGGTCATCCGCGAGTCGATGGGCCAGGCCCGCACCACCCGGGCCGAGGGCGCGGCCGACACCGTCATCACCGGCGCCGTCGTGCTCGACCACTGGGGTGTGATCAAGGCCGACATCGGCATCCGCGACGGGCGCATCGTCGCCCTGGGCAAGGCCGGTAACCCCGACACCATGGACGGGGTCGACCCGGCGCTCGTCATCGGCCCCTCCACCGAGATCATCTCCGGCAATGGCCGCATCCTCACTGCCGGCGCCATCGACTGCCACGTTCACCTGATCTGCCCGCAGATCCTGGAGGA
>JANMRJ010000118.1:0-7831 GCA_031370985.1 Acidimicrobiales bacterium | reverse complement strand
GTCGAACAACTCTACCCCGAGTTATCCACACCCGAACACTTCTCCGGTTGGACTTGACATCTATAAGAGGATCTTTTCGTTCCGATGTTCCTCAAGGGCCGACACGAGGCACCATCTGCCGTCATCCCGGGAGGCCTCGGGTGGTCCCCCTCGGACCTCCCCCGGTCCGAGACTTTCGGGGAAGGTCCCCCTAGCGGTCCCCCTGACACTATATGCATTCGGCAACAGTGCAGGTAAGAGGCCCTATAACCGGTCCGACGGCCAGTTGGGCTGAAACAGGTGCCACTGCGCCGGCTCGGCGCGGATCAAGCCTTCCAGCTCGTAGGCCAGGGCCTGGGTATCAACCACCGCGTCGCCCGTCAGCGCCAAGGGCGGACGCACAATCGCGTGGTGGCCGGCGCCGGCGAAGTAGACGGCGGTCGGCAGGAGGGGGACGCCGAAGCGCGACGCCAGCGTCGCCGGCCCGCCGGGCAAGCTGGTCCGCTCGCCGAAGAACTCAACCTCCACGCCGCCGCCGGCGATGTCGCGGTCGGAGACGAGGGCGACGATCTGGTTGGCCCGCAGCGCCCGGACGACGGAGATTCCGGCCGACTTCGACAGGGGGATGACGGTGAAGCCCTGCGAGCGGCGCAGGTCGGCGAACCATGTGAACAGCTCGGGCGGCTTGAGGGCCTCGACGACCACGGTGAGGGGGAAGCCCTGGCGGACGAACCACGACCCCCCCACCTCCCACCCGCCGACGTGAGGCAGAGCCAGGATGGCGCCGGTGCCGGCGTCGAGCGCGGCCCGAATGTGCTCGAGGCCCTCGATGGTGAAGCCGGCGTCGACCTCCGCCGGCGTCATCTGGGGCAGTCTGAGCGACTCCATCCAGTAGCGGGCATAGGACTCGAACGCCTCGCGCACCGCCGCCTTCCGGGCCGAACCGGTGAGGGTGACGCCCCGCGCCCGAGCCTGGTGGAGGGCGACGAAATGCCGGTCACGGGCCGACTTCGGCGAAAGCAAGACGGCGCGGGCCAAGGCCCGCGAGACCGGGACAGCAAACCGTCGGGGCAGGGCGCATGCGGTCCGCGCCGCGGCGCGGATGTAGTGGAAGAGCCGGCGGTCCCACCACGCCCGGGCGCGGAGGAGCGGAGAGGCGGCTACGGCCGGGTGCGGGCCCGGCGCCAGGTGGCGGGCCGCGATTGAGACGCCCGACGCGCCCTCCACGTGCCGGAATCGCCGCGCTGGCCACGGAGCGTGGGACCCTCGTCGCCGAAGCCCACCGACGGCCGCCGGGCCGACCACCGGCCGGCGAGCCGGTCGTTCGCCGGGCGACCCGGCACGGTGGCGCTGGCCTGGCGCCAGACCATCACGAAGCGCTGGATGGCGGTGAGGATGGTGAGCCCGAGCATCAGCCACAGCAGCGGGATCAGGACGAAGCTAAACAGGAGGCCGAGGCCGATGGCGATCATCCGCTCGGCCCGCTCCATGAGGCCGCCCTTGGCGGTGAAGCCCAGCGACTCGGCCCGGGCCCGCTCATAGGAGACGAGGTTCGACGCGCCGACGATGGCGAGGGGCAGGATCGCGGTGTGGGGGCTGTGGGTGTTGGCCAGGTACCAGGCCAGGCCGCCGAGCACGACGGTGTCGCTGACCCGGTCGACCACGGAGTCGAAGAAGGCGCCCCGTGGCGACGAGGTGCCCGACGCCTTGGCCACGGCGCCGTCGAGCACGTCGGGCACGGCGGATGCGGCCAGGAGGCACCAACCCACGAACAGCCAGCCGTTGGCAATGACCGCGGCACAGGCGACGGAGAGGAGGAGGCCGAGCACCGTGAGCTGGTCGGCCGTGATGCCAGCCTTCTTCAGGCCAGAACCCACAGGTCGAAGGCTGCGCTCGACTCCCGCCCGGCACCGTTTGTCGAACAAATCAAACTCCTCCAGAAAACCAAATCCGCCACTAGAGGCTACCAGGAAGGACCAGTAGTCTGACTCTTCTTCCGTAGGAGTTTCATGCCGTACCCTCACACCCAGGACCGGCGGCTCCCCGCCGACGAAGCAGCGAGGCGCCCGTGAAGAGCTTCCCTCCCGCCAAGATCCGAAACGTCGCCCTCGTCGGCCACGGTGGCGCCGGCAAGACCAGCCTGGCCGAAGCCCTGCTGTTCTGCTCCGGCGCCATCGGGCGGATGGGCCGGGTCGAGGACGGTACGACGACCACCGACTTCGATCCCGAGGAGGTCCGCCGGCACCTGTCGCTGTCGTTGTCGCTCGCCCCCTTCACCCACGACGGGTTCAAGATAAACCTGCTCGACGCGCCCGGCTACGCCGATTTCGTAGGCGACGTGCAGACCGCGCTGCGGGTGGCCGACCTGGCCATCCTCGTGGTGAGCGCGGTCGAGGGTGTCGAGGTCCAAACCGAGGTGGCCTGGCGGATCGCATCAGAACTGGGCCTGCCCCGCATGTTCTTCATCAACAAGCTCGACCGGGAGCGGGCCAGCTTCGACCGCACCCTGGCCGAGCTCCAGGACCGGTTCGGCGCTGGCGTGGCGCCCCTTGAGCTGCCGATCGGCGAGGAAGCCGCTTTCCGCGGGATTGCCGACCTGCTCACCGACACCGCCGTCCTCTATGACGGCGGCCCGAAGCCGACGATCACCGAGATCCCCGAGGACATGGCGGCTCGCGAGCACGAGGTGCGCGACAACCTGGTCGAGGGCATCGTCGTGGCCGACGACGACCTGATGATGCGCTACCTGGACGGCGACACCATCACCCCCAAGGAGCTGGAGGACACCCTGGCCCGGGGTGTCGCCGAGGCCAGCGTCTTCCCCGTCGCCTGCGGGTCGGCCACCAAGTTGATCGGCATCGACCGGCTGGCCCAGTTCATCGTCGAGGTCGGGCCCTCGCCGCTCGACCGCCCCCCCCTCCGCGTCGAGGCGCCCGGTGGGCACGCCGAGGTGAGCCCTGACCCCGCTGGGCAGCCGCTGGCGATGGTCTACCGCACACTGGCCGACCCCTACGTCGGCAGGGTCTCGTTCCTGAAGGTCCTTTCCGGCACCATCCGGCCCGACTCCATCCTCACCAACCCCCGCACCCACTCCGACGAGAGGCTCCACAACCTCTTCACCATGCGGGGCAAGGAGCATGAGAGCCTCTCCGAGTTGCCCGCCGGCGACATCGGCGCGGTGGCCAAGCTGTCCGACACCCTCACCGGCGACACGCTGGCACCGAAGGGCACGCCGGTGGTCGTGACCCGGCCGGAGCCGCTGGTCCCGGTCCTCACCGTCGCCATCCGGCCCAAGTCCAAGGGCGACGAGGACAAGCTGATGACATCGCTGCACCGCCTGCAGGACGAGGACCAGGCATTGCACGTCCGGAGGGACGACGAGACTCACCAGACCCTGCTCTCGGGCATGGGCGACACCCACCTGTCGATCGTCACCGAGCGCCTGCACCGCAAGTTCGGCGTCGAGGTCGTGGCCGAGGACGTCAAGATCGCCTACCGCGAGACCATCACCGCCTCGGCCGACGCCGAGGGGAAGTACAAGAAGCAGACCGGCGGCCACGGCCAGTTCGGCGTGGCGTTCCTCAAGGTCGAGCCGATGGCGCGCGGGGGCGGGTTCGAGTTCGCGGACAAGGTCGTCGGGGGCGCCATCCCCCGCCAATTCATCCCTGCGGTCGAAAAGGGCGTACTCGAGACCATGGCCACCGCCGGCGTGTTCGGCTACCCGGTGGTCGATATCCGCGTCACGGTCTTCGACGGCAAGTTCCACCCCGTGGACTCCTCGGAAATGAGCTTCAGGATGGCCGGGTCGCTTGGGTTCAAGGAGGCCATGGGCAAGGCTGGACCCGTGCTGCTCGAGCCGGTCTCGCTGCTCGAGGTCACCGTGCCGCCGGCCTACCAGGGCGACGTCATGGGCGACCTCAACTCCCGGCGAGGGCGGGTGCAGGGCACCGAGGTAGCCGCCCTGGGCGAGCAGACGATCAGCGCCCTGGTCCCGACCTCGGAAATCCTGCGCTACGCCATCGACCTCCGGTCGATCACCGGCGGCCGCGGGAAGTTCACCGTCCACCACGACCATTACGACGTGCTGCCCGCCCACCTCGTCGACAAGGTCGCCAAGGCGTCCGCGGAATGACAGAGCTCTCCATTCCGGCGTGCGAGGAGTGCGGGTTCGACTACGAGGCGCTCGACCCGGCCGAGGCCCCGGCCGCCATCCGGTCGTTTGCCAAGCGCTACCGGGCGCCGCTGACCCGGTTCCTCAAGGGCGAGGACGGCGACGCCATCGTGCGCGAGCGGTCGGCGCCCGAGGTGTGGTCGGCCCTCGAGTACGCCGCCCATGTGCGCGACGTGTTCGAAAACTACGGCCGGTGGATCCGCCAGTGCCTCGCCGAGGACGACCCGGTGCTGGAGGGGCCCGCCCCTGACGAGCTGGCCGCGGAGCGCCGGTACAACGAGGACGACCCGGTGGCGGTGGCCGACGCGTTGGCCGCCAATGCCGAGCGCCTCGCCGCCACGGTGGAAGCAGTGCCGGCGGACGGGTGGGACCGCAGCGGATCGCGGCGCGGCGAGGAGCGCTCCGTACGCCTCATGACCCGCCGGGCCGTCCACGAGGGGAGCCACCACCTGCTCGACATCGGCCGGGGCATGCGGGCCGTCCGCGAACGGCAGAAGGCGGAGCGCTGAGGAAGGCCGGCCGGCGAGGCGAGGCGTGCCCGGTCTGCGGGTTCAACGACGACACCGTCTCACCGCAGGACGCCGCCGTCGCCGTCCGGTCGTTCCCCCGGCGCTACCGAGCCTTGCTGGCGACGCCCGGAGCGTTGGATGGCCCCGATGCCGTGTTTCGGCGCCGGCCTGACCCGTCCACCTGGTCGGCGCTGGAGTACACGGCCCACGTCGCCGACCGGCTCGACCACCTCGGCCCGGCCGTCCGGCGGGTCATCTACGAGGCCACACCCGAGATCGAAGCCTTCGACGGCGACAGCCGCGCCACCCAACACGGCTACAACACCCTCGATCGCACCGAGGTCACGGGCTGGCTCGACATGGCCTGCGACGAGCTGGCGTTGGTGCTGGAATCGGTTCCCGTGGGCGACTGGGCCCGGACGGGTTTCGTGGCCGGCGTCGAGCGGGACGCTCTGGCACTGGCCCGTGACGGCGTCCACGAAGGAGCGCACCACCTGCGCGACGTGCAGCGGGTGCTGGCCGCCGTCCGGGGCCGACCGTAGGTAGGAGGACCCTAGCTAGACCGGTTGGCCCATCGGCAGCCAGACGTCGCAACGAGGCAAGCTCATGCGGGCTCCATGGCTCGCGAAGCGTGCGTCCGGGCGTGCCTACCCACGACGGAGCAGAAAAGCCTTCCCGTGCCGCCAGCCACTCGGCGATGCCGGCCAGGAGCGCGTCCCAGTGGGCATCGTTGGTCGAGGCCGGCTCGGCCTCGACCAGGAGCCGGTGTCCGCTGGCCGGTTCGTGCTCGTACTCCTCGAGGAACTCCAGTAGGAGCGACCAGCTACGTTCGGCGTCGGAGTCATCGGCCACCTGGACAGCCAGGCGTTGGATCGTCATCGGCGAGAAGGTCGTCATGGTTGGAGGTGCCTAGTCGGCCTCTGCGCTCGCCTTGAGCAGGATCTCTTGGACGACATCCGCCAGCGTCTCCGAACTGACGCCGGCGCTGTTGAGGACAGACACCGTCCCGGCCTCGCGTAGCTCCAAGAGCCCGAGCAACAGGTGTGCGGACCGGACCTGGTCATCTCGACACAAGAAGGCGACCCTCAGGCCACGGTTCAACGCTTCCTTCGCCTGGGGCGTGAAGGGGAACTTGCCATCGCTTTGGCGAGCGGCACGGCCAACCTGGGCCCGGACCGCGTCCCGTAGCGCGGTCAGGTCTGCCCCGACCACCGATCCGAGCTGTTCAAGGGGAGGCTCAGCTCCCCGGAGTAGAGACAGCAGCAGGTGCGGACATCCGACGAAGGTATGGCCAAGCTCGCGAGCCTCCTGAGCGGCCGAGGCGAGCGCGCTCTTCAGGCCGTCAGAAAAGCATTCGAACAGTCCGGACTCGACCCGTCGCCGCCTCGGACCTGATGCCCGCAGCAAATGCTTGTCCTTCCAGGCCGTCACGGCTTCGGTAGACCACACACGGCCCGAGGCAAGCTCCGCCTCAGGGGCCGGGAAATCGTCGTAGGCAGCGGCGAGCTGAGCAAGGCGCTGTCTGGTCACACCTGAGCGGAGTCCCAACCAGGCGGCTGCTGGTCGCTTGGCGCTGGCCGCCGTCAGGGGCCAGCCGTGAGGCGTCCGACGATCAGAGTTGATCGACGGCCGTGACAGTGACAGCGGGCCGGCCGGCGCCGTCCGACGCGGCCAAGTCGACGGTGGCGGCGATGCCCCAGCCGTGGTCGCCCTCAGGGTCGTCGAAGATCTGACGGACGCGCCACTCGCCCGGCCCCTCGTCGATGATCAGCATCCGCGGCCCTCGGGCGGCGGGCCCCGTCCCGATGGTGACGTACTCGGCGAAGTACGGCGTCAGCGCCTGCCGCCAGCGCTCCGCCGACCAGCCGGCGCCGGCATCGAGCTCCGCCAGCGCGTCGTAGCGCTTCAGGGCGGCCAGCTCGACCCGCCGGAACAGCTCGTTGCGGACCATGACACCGAACGCCCGCCGGTTAGCCGTCACCGGCGGTGGCGCGTCGTCGACCGCCGTGGCGGCGACCGCGTCCGGCGCCGGCGACCGCAGCCCCTCCCACTCGGCCAGCAAGCTGGAGTCGACCTGGCGAACCAGCTCACCGATCCACTCTGTCAGGTCGCGGAGCTCCTCGGTCTTGGCGTCCTGGGGAACAGTGCGGTCGAGCGCCTTGTAGGCGTCGGAGAGGTAGCGCAGCACCAGGCCCTCGGAACGGGCGAGGTTGTAGTGGCCGACGTAGTCGGGGAAGGTCATGGCCCGCTCGTAGAGGTCGCGGGCGACTGACTTGGGTTCGACGGCGTGGTCGGCGACCCAAGGGTGGCCGGCCCGGTACATCGAGAAGGCGGCTTCCAGGAGGTCGGCCAGCGGCTTGGGGTAGGTGACCGACTCGAGCAGCACCATCCGTTCGGTGTACTCGACGCCGTCGGCCTTCATCTGGGCCACGGCCTCGCCGCGCGCCTTGAACCGCTGGGCCGAGAGCACCTGGGTGGGGTTGTCGAGCGTGGATTCGACCACGGAGAGCACGTCGAGGGGGTAGTCGGGCGACTCCCGGTCGAGCAGCTCGAAGGTGGCGAGGGCGAAGGCCGAGAGCGGCTGGTTGAGGGCGAAGTCGGGCTGAAGGTCAACGGTGAGTCGCAGGCGCCGGCCGGTCGGATCCGGCTCGTCGAGGGCTTCCACGATGCCGGCCGTTCTTAACCCGCGGAATAACGCGATCGCCCGGCGTGTGTGGCGGTGCTGCGCAGCCATGGGCTCGTGGTTGTCCTTGAGCAGCCTGCGCATCGCCGCGCACGCATCGCCGGGGCGGGCGATGACGTTGACGAGCATGGCGTGGCTGACGGCGAAGCTCGATGTAAGCGGTTCAGGGGCGGCGGCGACCAGGCGTTCGAAGGTCGGCTCGCCCCAGGACACAAACCCGTCCGGGGGCTTCTTGCGCACCACCTTGCGACGTAGCTTCGGGTCGTCGCCGGCCTTGGCCAGCGCCCGCTCGTTCTCGACCGTGGGGTCAGGCGCCTGCGCCACCACCGTCCCGAGCGTGTCGAAACCGGCCCGGCCCGCCCGGCCCGCGATCTGTGGAACTCACGGGCACTGAGGTGGCGGGTCTTCGTGCCGTCATACTTGGCCAGGGCGGTGAACAGGACGGTGCGGATGGGCACGTTGATGCCGACACCGAGGGTGTCGGTACCG
>JANMRJ010000089.1:0-1052 GCA_031370985.1 Acidimicrobiales bacterium | reverse complement strand
GGCGGGGGCCATCGAGCCGAGCACGCTCCGGGCGATCGTCATCAGCCACCTGCACCCGGATCACTTCATCGACCTCGTCCCGTTGCGCCACTACCTGCGCTACGAGTTCGAACCGCCGCGTCGAGTCGATGTGCTCGGGCCAGCTGGGCTCGAACGGCGCCTCGACGCCCTGCACGACGAGCCCGGCTTCGCCGCCGAGGCCCTCGATGTTGTGGAGCTGGAGGCCGACGAGCCGCGACAGATTGGCTCGTTCACGCTGGAGTGCCGGCTCGTTCGCCATACCAACGAGAGCTACGCCTTCCGAGTCTCGACTGGCGCAGGTCCCGGCCTGGTCTACTCGGGCGACTGTGGCTGCGCGGACGATCTTCGGCCATTGCTGCGGCGCGGTGACACGCTGTTGTCCGAGGTGTCGTTCGGGGTTGGGCCAGTACCAGCGGGCGCTGAGCATCTGGACGCTCATGCGGTTGGTCGGCTGGCCGCGGATACCGGCACGGGTCGAGTCTTGCTCACCCACCTGCTGAGCGGGCGGGATCGGACCGCGACCGTCGCGGCGACCGCGGAAGTGGCCGGCGTCGATACCGCGATCGTCGATCCGGGCGATCGCTTCACGATCTGACCCGCACATCCCGTGCGGCGGGTGCCGGACAGCCGAAGACCCGGGTGGCGTCAGCCCACCCGGGTCTCCTGGTGCTTGCTCGGGAACAGCGAGCAGATCTAGCGGCGAGTACGGACCTTGCGGCGCTCGGGGGTCATGACCAGGACACCGGCCATGATCGCGGCGAAGCCGATCAGGAACAGACGCCAGGCGTCCGTGTTGGAGCCTGATCCATCACCACCGAACGTGCTGGTCGGTGGCAGGGTGATCTTCGGTGTGGCCGTGGCACTCAGGACGTCACCGGTCGGGGTTGGCTTCGGGGTCGGGGTGACGACCGGGGTCGGGGTTGGGGTCGGGGTGACGACCGGGGTCGGCGTCGGGGTGACCCGTGGCGTCGGCGTCGGAGTGACCCGTGGCGTTGGGGTTGGCGTTGGGGTTGGGGTCGGCGTCGGGGTTG
>JANMRJ010000076.1:0-1103 GCA_031370985.1 Acidimicrobiales bacterium | reverse complement strand
GGTGCAGCTGGCTATCTGGTGCGCTTGGCCCCGCCAGCGGGCCAGGAGATGATCGCCGCCGGCACCGTCTTCAACGGCACGCCCAGGCCGCCGTCGCGGGGGATGAGCCAGTCGCCGAGCAGGCCCCGCAGCTCCTTGCGGATCTCCGGTGTGTCGGCCAGGCACAACTGGTCGCGGTAGTCCTTGGCCGCGTCGGCAACCGTCTTGAACCGGGCCCGGGCCCGCACCTCCACCACCTCGATCTCGGGCTTGCAACCGAGCTCCCGCAGCACGTCGGCCGCGTCCAGGTACGTCGGCCCCGGCCGGCGCGATGTCCCATGGAAGTGGCGCCAGAGCGGGTCCATGATGGCGTCGGCCGTGTAGGCGCCAAGATAGAGGTAGGCCTGCTGGGTGGCGGACGCGTCCATCTTGGCCAGGAACGTCGCCGCGTCGGCGACGAGGGTAACCACATAGGACGAGAACACGACATCAGCTGGAGCGAGGTCGATGTCGGCCCAGCGGCCCTGCACACAGGTGACGTTGGCCAGGCCGGCGGTGCGGGCCTGCCGGCGGCAGATGTCGAGCATGGCACCAGCGGGATCCACTGCGGTCACGGCGGCGACGTGGGGAGCGAGGCTCAGCGTGAACCGCCCAGGGCCGGCGCCGACATCGATCAGGGTGCTGCGCCGGCCCGTGGCCCGCCGGAGCCGGCGGTAGAACGGGTCGCCGGCGACGGTGGCCACGCTCATGCGCGACGCGAACCGCTTGGCCCGGCTGTCCCAGAACGCCGGGTTCATCGGGCCGCGGCCCGGTTGCAGCCGTTCGGACTCCGCCATCCGGGCAGTCACGAGCTTGCGCCAGCGGGTGGCGGCGGGGCCGGTCACTGGTCCACCATCTCACGATGGCCGACCAGTGAACGCCTCCTGGACCGGCCTCCCGGGCCGGTCATACGGGCAAGTATCGGACGCGGACAGGCCCGCCGGGGAGCCGGCGGGCCTGTCGTGAACTCTGGTGCTGCGGTTGGCCTTACGGACCGGTGGCTTCGACCGCCGGCGAGCAGGCGTTGGAGCCCACTAGGCCGAGGGCCGTTCCGTTGCAGATGGCCACCGCGTGGCGATCCACGG
>JANMRJ010000048.1:0-1377 GCA_031370985.1 Acidimicrobiales bacterium | reverse complement strand
TCGATCGAGGGCGACGAGGAGCAGGAAGCCCTCGGGGTACGTTGGAACCGCAGCGTCGTCCAGCGGGTGTTCCGGCACCTCCGCCCAGCCGAGCTGGAGGACCTCACGGCCCGTATGAGCACGGAGCACGTCTCGGCGGGCGAGACCCTCATTGAGGCCGGCACCGAGGGTGACCGGTTCTACGTGATCGTCGATGGGCAGGCGGAGGCCACGAACAGCGGCGGAGACATCCTGTCCACGCTGGGTCCAGGGAGCTTCGCCGGCGAGATCGCCATCCTGCGCGGTGGCCCGCGCACCGCCACCGTGACCGCGGTAACCGACCTCACCGTGGTGTCGCTCTCGGCCGACGACTTCGAGCAAGTGGTTGAGGGCTCCCCGGATCTGCGTCGCGACTTCGAGGCCATCACGGCCGAGCGGCTGGCTCGAGGCTGAGGCCCGAAGGGCCGGCGGGCCTCGCGGCCGCGATCTTGGCCTCGAACAGGCGGCCCTCAACGGTCCGGCGCTGGTCGGCGGTCATGGTGCCGGTCAGGAGCTGCTCGATCAGCGGAATGGCCCCCGTCGGGTCCCCGAGGCCGACGAGGCGCACGTTGGCCAGGAACCAGGTGGCGTCGCGATCCGTGGCATCGATGGCCAGGCTCTGCTCGAGGAGGGCCGCCCCCTCCTGGGCCCGGCCGAGGAGCGCCGCGCTCCAACCGAGCAGCTTCAGCGCCTTCTGACGCTGGGCTGTTGGTGGGTCGAGGGCCAGGGCGATCGACGCCTGCTTGTGGGTGTCCGCGGACCGGCCCGCCCTCAGGTAGCGCTCCGACAGCGCGAGGCGCATGCCCACCACCGTGGGGTTGGCCGAGATGACCTGTTCCATCTCCGAGATGCTGACCGTGGACAGGTCGCGACCTTCGGCCAGCGCAGCGGCAGCGGCCGCGGCGCCGGCACGAGCCGGGCCGATCGGCCGTGCCGCCAGGGCGACAGCGGGGAGGCACACGACGGCGACGCCGAGGGCGGTCGCGGCCCTGGCGGCACGCCGCCGAGGCGGCCCGGCGTCGCCGCGGGCGAGCGCGGCCACGAGGACGGCGGTGCCGGCGGGCCAGAGGAGTGGACCGGGGCTTCGGAGCGCGCCGATGTCCCAGGGGCCACTCCATCCGAGCTGCGACGACGACCACCACGCCTGACTGATGACACCGAGCGTCAGGAGGCCCCATGCCGGCGTCGCCCACGGTCGGGCCCGCTCCGCCCACGCCAGGCGCCCGTGGCCCGAGAACCGGGCGCCGGCGGCGAGGGCCAGCGCCACGGCCAGCGCGGCGCACCCGGCGGCCAGCAGGAGGGGGTGGACGGCGCCGAGCACGGAGTTTGCGACCCGGGGCCCGGAGCCGTCGGCGGGGA
>JANMRJ010000021.1:0-9227 GCA_031370985.1 Acidimicrobiales bacterium | reverse complement strand
GGTGGCGTCGCAGGCCAGGTGGTAGCCGCCCAGTCCCTTGACGGCCAGGATGCGGCCGGCGACCAGCAGCGCCCCCGCGGAGGTGAGGGCATCGCCGGTCTTGGCCCGCAGGCTGCCGTCGGGCGCCACCAGGCTGAGCTGCGGACCGCACGCCGGGCAGCACGTCGGCTCGGCGTGGAAGCGCCGGTCGGCGGGGTCGGTGTACTCACGCCGGCAGTCGGCGCACATGGCGAAGGCGGCCATGGTGGTCGCCGCCCGGTCGTAAGGGATCGACCGGATGATCGTGTACCGGGGGCCGCAGTTGGTGCAGTTGACGAACGGGTAGCCGAAGCGGCGGTCCGCGGGGTCGAACAGCTCCCGCTCGCAGTCGGCGCAGGTGGCCACGTCGACCGGCACGGCCACCGCCGGCGCCCCGGCCACCCGGCTGTCGACGACGGTGAACCCGATCAGCCCCGTAGCGGCCAGTGGCTCGACGGCGAGCGTCTCGATCCGGGCCAACGGCGGCGCCTCGCCGACCAGCCGCTCAGCCAGCCGGTCCAGCGCCGGCGCCGGCCCCTCAGCCTCCAGCACCACGCCCAGGCTGTCGTTGCCCACCCACCCCGTCAGGGCGAGGTCGAGAGCAAGCCGGTACACAAACGGCCGGAACCCGACCCCCTGGACGGTGCCGGTGACCCGCAGCCGCCGGCGCTCGTGCGGCGTTTGGTCAATCGGCGGCGGCATAGCACCACGAACTGACCAAACGGTGTCGGCGCTCCAAGCGGGGGTTCATGCCGCCGGCCTCCGCCGGCGCTCTCTGTGGCTGGCGGCTAGCAAGATGCCGGTCAAGGGTGACCGGCTCTGCCGGCCGCCCGGAGCGCGATTGCCTCGGCCCAGCGCCAGCAAGGCCGAAACCCCGAGCGCCAGCGAGGCCGAAACCCTCAGCAGATGCGGGGGAGGGGGTCGCCGACGAGCATGTCGACGATTCTGTTGCCCCCGAAGATGGTGTTGAGTATCACGATGCCCGGCGGGTCGTCTCGGATCTCGCCGATGACGGCGGCGTCGACCCCGAAGGGGTGAGCCTTCATCGCGGCAAGGGCGGCCTCCACCTCGTCACCGGGCACGACGGCGACCAACTTGCCCTCGTTGGCCACGTACAGCGGGTCGATGCCCAGGATCTCGCACGCCCCGTTGACGATGTTGCGGATGGGCAGGGCCGACTCCTGGATGACGACGGCCACCTCGGCCTCGCGGGCCAGCTCGTTCAACACGGTGGCCACGCCACCCCGGGTCGGGTCACGCAGGAACCGGGTGTTCGGGGCCGCGGCCAGGAGGTGCTCGACCAGCTCGCCCAGGGGGGCCGAGTCGGTGGGGATGTCGGCCTCAAGGGCCAGGTCGCCACGGGCGATGAGCACGGCCACACCGTGGTCGCCGATCTTGCCGGAGACGAGCACCTTGTCGCCTGGGCGGGCCGACTTGGCGTCGAGGCGGATGGTGGCCGGGATGACGCCCACGCCGGCGGTGGTGATGTAGACGCCGTCGCAGGCGCCCTTGTTGACCACCTTGGTGTCGCCGGTGACGATCTGGACGCCGGCCTTGAGGGCGGCCGCGGCCATGTCGGCCACCAGGTCGCGCAGCTCGGTGATGGAGAAGCCGTCCTCGATGATGAAGCTGGCCGAGAGCCACTGGGGGACGGCGCCCATCATGGCCAGGTCGTTGACCGTGCCGTTGACGGCCAGGTCGCCCACCGATCCGCCGGGGAAGCGGCGGGGTTTGACGACGTAGCCGTCGGTGGAGAATGCCAGCCGTTCGCCGGAGGGGAGCTCCAGAACCGCGCCGTCGGCCATGGTCTCCAGCGACTTGTTGCGGAAGGCCTCCAGGAAGACGGCGTCGATGAGGGCCGCCGACGCCTTGCCGCCCGCGCCGTGGGCCGAGTTGATGTAGGAGTCCTTCAGCTTGGGCCGGCGCCGGCGCCACGCCTCGATCCGCTCAAGGACCTCGTCCTCGTGGGTGTAGTCGTCCCGGGAGTGGTCGTCACGCGGGCGTTCGCCGTCGGTGGGACCTTCGTCGCCGGGGCCCTCGCTCATACCGGCTGCGGCGAGCGGGTCAGCTCCACGGGCACGGTCTGGTGCTTGGTGAACCGGCCGTAGTTGTAATAGGCGGCGCAAGCGCCCTCGGACGACACCATGCAGGTGCCGATGGGGGTCTCGGGCGTGCACGCGGTGCCGAACACCTTGCACTCCCACGGCTTGATGACGCCCTTGAGCACCTCGCCGCACTGGCACGCCTTGGGGTCGGCCACCCGCACGCCGGGCACGTCGTAGAGCAACTCGGCGTCCCAGGCCGCGAACTCCTCACGAAGCTTCAGAGCCGACTGGGAAATGAAGCCCAGGCCCCGCCACTCGAAGTGGGGGCGCAGCTCGAAGACGGTGTTGATGACCTCGAGCGCCTTGGGGTTGCCGTGCTCGGGCACGGCCCGGGTGTATTGGTTCTCGACCTCGCAGCGGCCCTCGTCGAGCTGGCGCAGCAGCATCAGGATGGCCTGGAGGATGTCGAGGGGCTCGAAGCCGGCGGTGACGAGGGGTAGGCCGTAGTTCTTGGGCACGAACCGGTAGGGCCGGTTCCCGATGACGGTCGACACGTGGCCTGGGCCGAGGAAGCCGTTGAGGCGAAGGTCAGGGGAGTCGAGGATGGCCTTCAGCGGCGGCACGATGGTGACGTGGTTGCAAAACAGGCTGAAGTTGGTGACGCCCTTCTGCATGGCCTTCATCACGGTGACGGCCGTAGACGGGGCGGTCGTCTCGAAGCCGACGGCGAAGAACACGACCTTCTTGTCGGGGTTGGCGATGGCAATACGCAGGGCGTCGAGCGGGGAGTAGACCATGCGCACATCCGCGCCGCGGGCCTTGGCCTCCAGGAGGTTGCCGTTGCCGCCGGGCACCCGCATCATGTCGCCGAAGGATGTGAAGATGACCCCCGGCGTCTCGGCCACGGCGATGGCGTCGTCGACCCGGCCCATCGGGATGACGCACACCGGGCAGCCGGGGCCGTGGACGAGCTCGACCGTCTCCGGGAGCACGTTCTCGATCCCGTGCTTGTAGATGGTGTGGGTGTGGCCGCCGCAGACCTCCATAAACTTGTAGTGGCCGCCAGCGGCCAGCTCGGTGATGTGGCTCAGGATCGAGCGGGCGGCCGCGGGGTCGCGGTACTCATCGACGAACTTCACAGTGTCTCCATCCTAAAGATCTCCATCCTAAAGATCTCCTCCTAAAGCGGGACATCGGCGCTCAGGTCGCGGATCTCGTCGTCGTAGACGCTGCCGAGCTGCTTGATGAAGTCGAGGGTGCTGGCCGCCTCCTCCTCGTCGATCTTCGTCATGGCGAACCCCACGTGGATGAGCACCCAGTCGCCGACCTTGATGCCGCCGGCGTCGCCCATGACCAGGCCGACGTTGACTTCACGGCGGACACCGTCGACATCGACGGTGGCCCGGTGATCGGTCGGGTCGATGATCTCGACCACCTGGCCGGGAATCCCGAGACACATCTTCACTACCTCCACGAGCTGTTGGAAATCGGTGGTCGGACTCGCACTTTCCTACCTGGCAGTCTCTCACCTGGGAGCCTGCTTTTCATTGGCGGGGGGTCGCCGTGTTTCAGGGGTCAGATCCGGCCTCAGGGCCGGGCCGCGGTCACCTCGGTCGACAGCGTGTCGAACCGGTCGAGCAGCGTGACCAGAATCTCCCTCACGTCGCGCAGGCTCTGGACCGACTCGTTGAGGCCCTTGCGGCCGTGCTCGGTCAGCACGTAGGTGCGCCGGGCCGGCCCAGCCTGGGACGGCTCCCACCACGAGGAGACCATCTCCTCCTTCTCCATGGCCCGCAGGTAGCGGTAGAGGCCACCGGGCTCGGCGCCCTTGATGCCCATGCGGCGGACGTGCTCGAGGAGTTCGTAGCCATGTGACGGGCCTTCGGCCAGCAGCAGGAGCAGGCAGGGCTTGAGGTAGTGGCGGGGGAGCGTCCCGTGCGCGTCGTTCGCCAAAGCTGAGCTCATGGTCGGGCCTTTCCTGGGTCGAGTGTGGCCCGCTCCCGCGCCATCCGGCTCCGGGCGCAGGCATCGGCCTCCGCCGAGGAGGTCTGGCACCAGCAGTCGTCAGCGCATTCGTTCGGGACCGGGCGGATGAGGTCGGTGAAGGCGGTTGCCAGTTGGGCCTCGCCGTCGGCCAGCCCCCTGGCGGAGAGGGCGTACCAGTCGCCGTCGCGCACCAGAGAACCGTTGCCCACCAGCATGTCCAGGTACTGCGAGAGGTTCTCGCGAGCGCCGACATCGAGGTACCGCCTGATGAGGTCGATGTCGACGATGTCACCGAGGCCCTCGCCGTGGAGCCAGTAGACGACACCCAGGATCTCACTGCGCCAGTACAGGACGCGCAGAGTCTCCGACTTCGGCGCCGACGAAGTCACCTGAGACCGCTCGGGTTGGTACATGGAAACCGGATAGATACAATATACATCTATAGGCTCCGGCAGCGGCGACTTTCTTCGGGGCTCCTGGGGAACAATGTCACCTGCCTGTATTTCGCCATCGGCTGGGCCTGATCTCCGCCCCCGAGGTCGGCGGCCGGGGCGAGGGGCACCGAGCCGCCACTGCGGAGCCACTGCGGTGGTCCAGGCCGTCGCCGAGCACTGCGGTTCGACCGCCATGGTGATGATGATGCACTACTGCGGCACCGCGGGTCATTGAGGCGTTCGGCCCCACCGACGTGCGTGAGCGGATCGCCGCCGGCGGCTACATCACCACCCTGGCCTTCTCCGAGATGGGTTCGCGCAGCATGTTCTGGGCGCCGATGTCGACCGCCGTCGCTCATGGCACCGTGTCTGCTGGCGGCGGGCGCCGACCATCCGCCTCGATGCGCAGAAGAGCTGGGTGACTTCCGCCGGCCAGGCCGACGGGCACGTCTGGTCCACCAAGCCGGTCGCCGTCGAGGGGGCCAGCTCGATGTGGCTGGTGCCCGCTGACGCCGAGGACCTCAAGGTTGGCGCCCCCTTCGACGGACTCGGCCTGCGGGGCAATTTCGTCCAGCCCGATGAGCGCCTCGGGCGTGGACGTGCCGGCGTCGGCCATGCTCGGCGCCGACGGCGGCTTCGAGATCATGCTCGGCCTCGTCCTGGCGTACTTCCAGGTCATGAACGCCGGCTTCGATCGGCAACGCCAACGCGGCGACGGCGCGAGCCGCGGCCCACGCCACGTCCACCCGGTTCGAGCACCTCGACCAGGCGGAGCGGACAACCCCGTGGCAAGGGCCAACGTCGCCCGCTCGCCCTGGCCCAACTTCCTGCTCTCCGTTCTGGGCGAAGGCACCTTCCTGTCGCTCCTGTCCTTCCTCGAGCGCTTCGGCCCCGACCCCGTGACCCGCCGTATCACCCACCTGGCCCTGGCCGACGAGGCTCGCCATGTCGCTTTCGGCATGGCCCACATGGGTGCGTTGCTGGCCACCGACCCCGGCCTGCGGGCCCGGCTGGCCACCGCCGTCGGCCGGCGCCACGACGCCCTGGCATCGACCGCCGGCCTCAACGCCGAGGTCTTCGATGCCCTGGTGGTCCTCGCCGCCGGCGCCTTCACCCCGGCCGCCAGCCGACGGCTTCGCCAAGGTCCAGACCCTCAAGGCCGACATGGACGAGGGCCGGCGCCGGCGGTTGTCCAAGCTCGGCTTCGACCAGGCCGCCGCCGGCCGAGCTGGCCGAGCTCCACACCCGCAACTTCATGTAGCCGGCCGGCGTGGCGCTCGACCCGGATATCCTGCCGCACGCCCGCTACCCCTCCTGCCAGGCACGGGGGATACTGACGCTGCGGCTGTGCACCGCAGCGAGGCTGGCGACGCCCCTGCCGTCGATGTCTCGCTGGACGACGGCAGCATCGTCGAGCACCGGTACCCCGACCCGCTCAACTTCCGGCCCTGCGCGACGGCAAAGACCGGGTCGACCTGTCCTTCTCGGCGTCGCTCGACGGCGAGCGTACGTGGAGGCGCCGGCATGCAGGATGTCTTCTACGCCTCATCCATCGACCAGGGCCGCACCTTCGGCCGGAACGTCCGGGTCACCGACCGCTCGATCGGCGTGTACGCCCGGGCCATCGGCACAACACAAACTCGGCATCGCCTCCTCCGACACGGCCGTCTACTTCGCCTGGCAGGACAGTCGCAGAAGCCGCCCGAACACCCAGTCCGAGGGACATCTACAGCGCGTCGGTCCAGCTCAACGGGGTCGCCCGACGCCGGCGAACCCGCGTCCGACAAGGACGGCATCGCCGGCTAGGTGTTCCTGCGGTCGGGCATGGCGATCGGCGCCGGCGTCGCTTGCGGCCTGGTCTGGGTGGCCGTGTCTCGAGTCCGCTTCGGAGGCGTGGCCTCGTCGGCGTGATCTTCAGAGGGTCGCCTCGGCGATGACGGCGATCGTGATCTCGTCGGGTTCAGGGCCGGCCATCCACATGACGTACCAGTCGCCCGTTCCGACCGGCGTGCTTCGCAGCTGCCCGTAGCGGGCGGTGGCGAACTGTCGCGTGCGAAGGCGCGGGTCGAACGGATCGAGTTCGAGCCGCCCGAGGGTGCCCAGGACCCCCCGGTGGATGCCGGCCAACGCGGGGTCCGCTTCGAGCCTCGTCATCGCCTGGTCGGCAGTGGGAAGCCAGAGCAAGCGCACCCGCGAGACGATACTGGAGCGAACCGCCAAGATTGGCGGATGCCAAGTTTGGCGGCGCGTTGGCGAGTAGCATTGCAATATGGCAGGACGACTGCAAGGTGAAGAGATCGTGCTCGATAGTCGCCGTCGGACCAGCCTGGCGAGGGTCGGGGTCGCCAACGACACCCGGTACATCGCCGAGACACTCCCCGACGGATCCGTTCTGCTCACGCCGGCCGTGCTCATCGAGAAGTGGGAGCTGGCTGCCCTTAGTAACCCGGAGATTCGGGCTGCACTCGACGCGGCACTCACGGCCACGCCCGACCAACTCGTCAGCCGGGGCTCGTTTGCCGCCTACGCCGACGACGAGTCGGGCTGAGCTTTCTGTCCGCTCACCTACCGCAGCGGTAGTCCAGCTCACAAAGAAGCGCTCAGAACTTCAGCGCGGCCAGCTTGTCGGTGAGCTTCGACACGGCCGAGACGACGGGGCTGGCGGGGTCGAAGTCGATCAGGGGGATCTCGGCCTTGTCGGCGTCGAGCACCAGGGTGCTCCACGGCAGTTCGCCCTCAAGGGTGAGGCCGTGGCGCTCGCAGTACTCGGCGATGGCCGATGCGTCGTCGGGCGAGCGTAGCTTGTTGGCCACCACGCCCACCCGCTTGATCGGCAGCTCGGAGGCCAGGGCGGCCATGCGCTTGGCCGTTTCGAAGGAGCGGTAGTAGGGCTCGACGACGAGCAGCAGGGCGTCGACATGGCGGGTGGTGCCCCGGCTGAGGTGTTCAGGCGACGCCTCCAGGTCGAGGATGCTGATGGTGTTTTCGAGTTCCTCAATGTCAGCCAGCAGGGCGCTGACCGTGGCGTGGGCCGAACAGAGGCAGCCTTCATCCGCGTGGGCCGGCATGGCCATCTTGAGGACGTGGACGCCGTCGGGCGCCAGCCCGCCGTAACGGTTGACGATGTCCATGACCGGCTCTTTCAGGGCCGCGTTGCCGTTCAGCTTGCGCGACACCAGGCCCAACGGAAGCGGCTGGATGGCCTCGGCCCGTTCCCGGTCGATGCCCAGGGCGGTGGCCACATTGGGGTTGCTGTCGCCATCGACGACGATCACGTGGTGGCCCTGGCGGGCGAAGAGCCGGGCCATGGTGGAGGAGAGGGTGGTCTTGCCGGCGCCACCCTTTCCGGCGACGGCGACACGCAAGGTAGTCACGTGCTGAGGCTCTCCACCGGTGCTCGTTCGGTGATCTTGTCGTAGCGGGCCAAGTACGCGGACAAGAAGCGCCGGCCCTCACGCAGGGCGCCGGCCCAGGCGTGCAGCCACTCGACGCCCTCGTCGGTCAGGCGGTAGCTCCGGCGGGCGGGGCCGGCGGTGGAGTGCTCCCACCACGACGCCACCAGGCCGTCCTGCTCCATGACCCGCAGGGCCCGGTAGAGGCCGCCCGGGTCGACGTTGCGCAGGCCGAGCTGGGCGATCTGCTCCAGGAGGTCGTAGCCGTGAGCCGGCGTCTCCGCGATGAGCAGGAGCAGGCTGGCCCGCAGGTAGTTGCGCGGCAGCCCTCCCTGCGGCTCCTCGGTGCTGCGTCCCTTCATCGCCCCTCCTGGCTCGATGCTGCGAATGTCGTGTCTGTGATGGTCGAGTGCAGCGGTCTGTCGCTGCGATTTCAGTAGCAGCCCGCTAGTTCAGTAGCAGCCTGCTAGTTCAGTATCGGCCTGCTAGTTCAGTATCGGCCTGCTATTCCAGTATCGGCCTGCTATTCCAGTATCGGTCAGTGCTCGTGGTCGTGCAGTTCCTCTTTCATGGCCCGGTCGCGCATGCACGCATCGGCCTCGTCCGGCGAGTTGTGGCACCAACAGTCGGCGCTGCACTCACCGTGGGTCGGCCGCATGAGCTCCTCGAAGGAGGCGGCGAACTCCAGCCCGCCCTCCCGGGCGCCGGCCTCGGACAGCCGGTACCGGTCACCGACCTGCTCGACATACCCCTCGCCTGACAGGCGATCGAGGTACTGCACGCCGATGTGGGCATCGACCCCGAGGAACCGCTCCAGGAGGGTGGCGTCGACTTGGTCGCCGAAGCCCTCGCCCTTGAGCCAGAACATGACCTGCAAGATCTCGCTCCGCCAGTAAAGCGCCCGTAGGGCCTCTGACTTCGGGGGGTGCATCACTTCTTCCACTGGGCCTCCAGGAAGTCAGTGTTGAGCAAAGGACGGTCCGGATTTCGGCCAAGCTGAGACCAACGGTCCCAACCGTGCCGGGGTTTTTGTGTTCCTGGTCGCAGTGCCGATTCCACCAATCTTTCCTGACGGTGGGACCAGATAGGTGTAGTCTACACTTACCATTCCAGGAAAAACGGGGGTTCTTTTCATGCCGTCGACCAGAGGCCGGGCAACCACTGCGGCACCGACGATCCGTACCCGCAAGGGCACAGGGTCACGGGAGATCGTGCTGGATTCCCCTCAGGGTACGGTCGTACCCGCCGGCGACCCTGGTATCGAGAACTGGCGGGAGAACCCGCTCGACCCGATGGCCCCCATCGGCATCCGCTCCCGGGCCATCGAACCCGACTCCAGCCGCATCCGCCTG
>JANMRJ010001101.1:0-8286 GCA_031370985.1 Acidimicrobiales bacterium | reverse complement strand
CGCCGGCGATCATCTCCGCGCTGACCCGCTTCAGGAACTGCCGCACCTCGACCGGGTGGTAGCCCCGGAAGGCAGACGTGAAGCTCTGGTTCGTCACCGCCTCCGGCGTGACGACCTGGCCGCTGGAGATGACGATCTGGTCGTCCCCCATGGGTGCAGCGTACGTCGGGGCCGCGCCCAGAACGCGGACCCGACCTGAACTGAACTGCTCTACTACCTGCTGCCGAGGCTGTTCAGCAGGCCGGTGAGGGTGTTGACCAGCGAGTTGACCGTGTTGTTGATGAGCGGCGACCCGGTGTTCAGTGGGCCGACGACGGTGGTCGGGGTGGTGATCGCGGTCCGGGGCGTCGTCGTCATGGTGGTGGTGCTGCCGGCGGCGGGATGGATCGTCGTCGGGGTGGTTACCGGCACGGTCGTCGTAGTCGATCCGATCTTGGGCAGGATCAGCGAGCCCGGCGTCCCCGTGATCGGCCCGGAGGCGAACTCGGCAGGACCGCGGCGGATCGCCGACTCGATGAGATCGAGCAGCGGCGCCCGGCTCACACCCTGGTCGAGGGCGACGAGGCCCCACGCCGCGCCTGTGTCGCGGAACGCGAACGCCGATGTCCACCGGTCGACGAAGGTGCCCTGCTTGCCCTCGAGCGCGATGGCCGCGCCGACCAGCGTCTCACCCGGGGCCCGGGTGGCCTTGACGAGCGAAGGGGTGAACGCCGGCTCAGAGGCGAGCCGGGGGACGAGGTCACGGAAGTACTGGGCGCTCCGCCCCTCGGTGGCCGGCAACTGGGCGGTAAAGCCCTCGCTCCGCGCCGTCAGCCGGTTGGTCAGGTCGATGGCCTCCGACAGGTAGCGCTGGTCCCAGATGTCGGTCGAGGAAACCTCCAGCGGCGTCACCCGGGACGGGAACTGCCCGGTCGCCGGCAGGGCCGCCTGGCGAAGGGCCGGCGCGGTCAGCGTCGAGCCCGCCGCGCTCAGCTGGGCCGTTCCCTTATACGCGGCCACCAACACGGCGACGCCCCGCGACACGCGTGCGTCGCCCAGGACGGCGACCTCCGAGCTGGTGAGACTCACGGCGAAAGGAGCGTCGCCCGAGATCACCAGGAGGTCGCCACCGAGCAGGGTTGGCCGGGCGGACCTGTCGGGCCCAGCCTGCAGTTCGATGTCACTGCCGGGCCGCAGCTCGACCCGGCGGTTGTGGGGAAGTCGGATCTCCGCAGTCCCCTCACGGACGCGTACGCGGTCACCGAGCATGAGGTCGCGTGATCCGCTCACCGCACGGCGGTCCTCACCCGGCCGGTTGAGCTCTGCTTGGCCGTTGACGATGAGCCGGCCGGCGCCGGCGCCGGACGATCCGCTGCACCCACCGACAGCGGCCACGGCCAGCAGCCCGGCCATGGCGTTCAGGACCCAACTCGGCCTCGTCATCGACGACCTGCTTTCTTGACGGCTGCGGTGGGGCCGGGGCCCCCGACCGGGAGGACCATGGAGAAGGTCGACCCCTCGCCGGGCGCCGTGTCGCACACCAGCTCCCCGCCGTGGGCCTTGACGACCCGCCGGACGAGGGCCAGCCCCAGCCCCAGCCCGCCGAACTGGCGGGTGGGCGAGCTGTCGACCTGCGAGAAGTCTTCGAAGATGCGGTCGAGGCGGTCGGCGGGGATGCCGATCCCGTGGTCACGAACAGAGATGCGCACCGCCTGCGAGCCGTCGTCGGGGCGGTCGCCATTGGACGACAGGCCGTTGACGGACAGGGTGGCGGTCACCGAGACCGTGCCGCCGGCCGGCGAGAACTTGACCGCGTTGTCGATCAGCTCGTCGAGGCTGCGCTCCAGCATGCGGCGGTCCCCGCTCAGCTCGGGGAGGTCGCGCGACATCCGCCGGGTGATCGGGTGCCGATCATCGACGCGACCCTTCCACCTGGTGACGACCGACTCGAGCAGGGGCCGGATCTCGACCGGCTCCGACCGGACGCTCAGCGTGGCGTCCTGGGCGGCCACGTCGAGCAGCCGCTGGACGACCAGCTCGAGGCGGTCCGCAGCATCGACAATCTCGGCCAGCGACTGGCGGGCCTTGGCCTCGGGGACCTTCCGGCGCAGCAGCAGCTCCGCGTAGCCCTTGATCGGCACGAGGGGCGTGCGGAGCTCGTGGCTGATGTTGGAGAGAAGCTCGCTCTTGGCCAGCTCCGCCTCCCGTTCCCGCCGCATGTCCCGCAGCACGTAGACGCCGCCGGCCGCCGGCCCGTCGGGTCGGCCGAGGCTGCCGGCGGAGAGCGCTACAGGGATGCGGGTGTCCGGGCCGCGGACGACGAGGGCGGCCGAGCTCCACGCGCCCCCCGACGGCTGGGCCAGCCGGACCGACAGATCCGTGCCGTCCTCAGCGGTGATGGTGGCGACCGACGACGCCAGCTGCCCGACGGCCTCCCGCGCCCGGACCCCGAACAGCTCCTCCGCCGCGGCGTTGAAGATCGTGATCCGACCCTCCGCATCGACGGCGAGAAGGGCCTCGCCCATGCCGGCGACCACGGTTTCCAGCCGGGTTCGGGTCTTGGCCTCCTCATCCGCGGTTTGGCGCAGCTCGGCGGCCAGGGTCTCGATCGACTCGGCCATGGAGTCAAAGGTGGCGCTCAGGACACCCACCTCGTCGGGGCTGGCCACGTGGGTACGCACGCTGAGGTCGCCACCCTGGATGGCCTCGGCGGCGAGGGTCAGGCGGCGGAGGCCGAGGCCGATCCGCTCGCCCACGAACACAGCCACGAAGAACGCAACCAGCGCGGTCAACAGGCCGACCAGGAACAGGCTGCGGAACAGCGAGTTCCGGGTCTCGTCGACCACCGTCGTGGGGAGAGTCGCCACCACGGCGAGCACGCGGGCTCCGTCGGACGCCTCGACGGCGTGGGCGGCAAGGAACGTCCCGCTCGACACCATGCTCGACCCGCCCGTCTTCGCGGCGAGGGCCCGGGCCACCACGGCGCGCACCGGCCCGCTGGAGAGCGGCTGCCCGTAGCTGACGAGCACCCGGTCGAGGTCGACCAGCGCCAGGGTGACCGCCGGGTCGTTCCGGGCCCGCTTCCCGAGGTAGTCCCGGGTCAGGTCCGCGGACGCGATCACCAGGCCCACCACGCGCGTGCCCTCCGGCGCCGGCGCCGACACGGTGTGGACACCGACGGCGAGGACCCGACCGCCGGTGATCACCTCGATCGAACCCGTTTCCTCGACCCGACGCTGCAGGAGCTCGTTCACCGCCCGGGAGCCGACGAGGGCATCGACGCCGACGGGATCCAGACCGAGTGCGGCGATCACCCGACGCTTCTCGGTGGCGTAGAGCAGCGGGCCCGTCGCCGAGAGCAGGCCCTCCCGCACGAAGTCCGAAAGGTTGCCGAGCACGCTGACATCGGCTGCCGGGCGGTTGGACAGCCCGATGAGGAATGCGGGTTCGCGGCCCTGAATGGTGAGGGCGACGAGCTTGGCGCTGTTCATGGCGTCCTTGCCCGAGCTGATCTGGATCTCCTCGGCCTCGGCGAGGGCGCGGGCATCGACCCGTCGCAACGCCACGCGCTCGACGTTGCCGGAGATCACGATGGACAGGGCCACCGACACAGCCAGCACGACAACCAGGAGGGTGGCGACCGTGCTGACCGCGATCCGGGCCGGGACGGAGCGCCGGGCGGAAGTGATGAGGACAGCCGCCAGGGCGAGGGCGCCGGCGCCCCGTAGCCAGTCGGCGAGCGTGCCGGCGTCGGTGACTGCGGCCGCTTCGGCCGCGGCGATAAGGACCAGCGCGATCCACAGGGAGCGCCGGGCCGACCGGTCCTCGCCCCATCCGAGGGTGCCCACGGCGAGGAGGACGATGCCGGCGCCCCGGAGGCCGATGACCGCCGGTTCACTGGTGCCGGTGAGCAGCGAGCCGTGCAGGAAAGCGGCCGCCGCCACCCCAACGAAGCCGATACCCAGCACCATCCGCGACCGCTGGTTGGCCCCGACGAGCTTGGGCCGAAGCATGACGATGGTGGCGCCCGCCACCGCCACCAGGAAGGTGGCGAACTCGACGGCGAACCGCAGCTGGGCGGCCTCCGGTGACATCCCCTAGTCCAAAGGTACGCCGCGCCGAGGGGGCGCGGGCCAGCGCGGGCGGGCCACGAGCCTGGATGGCGTCATCGGCAACCTCGGAGCCCTGCGACGGACGTTCGTTTCCATGATACCGCCCAACCCGCCCACGGAGGGTGACGACCCGCTCACGTTACCGGGTCACGCCCGCCGAAGGCGAGCGGCAACTACGCCCCGGCGCCGGGCTTGCCCAGGGCGAGGGCGTTGCTGCCATCCAGGGAGGCGAGGGCCTGGAGGGCCTCGTCGAACGTGGCGACGCCACGAATCTCGAGGTCCTTGCCGGCGTGCGCCTTCGCCTCGGCCTCGTTGGCCTTGGGCACGATGAAGACCTTGATCCCGGCCCGGCGGACGGTGACGGCCTTCTGGGCCACGCCACCGACGGCGCCGACCGTGCCGTCGGTCAGTAGCTCCCCGGTGGCGGCCACCGACGAGCCGCCGGTGAGCTCCCCAGGCGTGAGCAGGTCGAGCAGCTCGAGGGCATAGGCGAGGCCGGCGGATGGCCCCACTACCCGACCGGAGGTGATGTTGATCTCGAACGGCAATCGGATCTTCGTCGACAACCGCACGCCCAGGAGCGCCCGGCCGTCGGCCCCACCGAGGATGGCCTCGAGGTCCACCGGCGGGGCATCGCCCCGCTTCACCTGTATTCGGACCGTGTCACCGGGCGCCCTGGCCCGGATGGCGTTCACCGCGTCGGTGCTGGTGGCGACCGTCGCGCCGTCGATGGCGACAATGACATCGTCGCGCTTCAGGATCGCCGCCGCCGGCAGGTCCGGCTGCACCTCGACCACCTCGGCGCCCACGCCCAGCTTGGCGAAGCCGAGGGAGCGGAGGGCGACGACCTGGGCGGTGGTCTTGGAGTCGGCCATGGCCTCAACGTTCATGCGCTGGAACTGGTCGGGTGGCACCGTCCCGCGAACCTTGGTCTCGGGAAGGACCTCGACCGCGGGGTCCAGCCAGCCGGCCAGGGCCTCGTAGGGATTGACCCGCTCCCGCACGGACACCGTTGTGTAGAACACCTTCCCCTGGGGCGGGTAGGAGGGATGGCCCTTCACCTCGATCACCGCGTCGACGGCCTTGGCTGAACCTGGCGCCAGGGTGTCGTAGGGCAGCTGCAGGAAGCGGGCCGTGATGCCGACCGCTGTGAGGATGAGGCTCATAGCGAGAAGCGCTATCGCCCAGCGGCGGGACGACGACCGTCGCGGCCCAACCGGCAGGTCGGTCGGCGGCGACGTTAAGCTTTCCTCGGTCGTGTCCACGTTCCTCGTGTGCCTTGGCGTGGTTGCGGCGGCGATCGCCGCAGTGATCCACGTCGTCCTCAATGGCCCTGACCAGCCTGCCACGATCCGGAGACAACCGTCCCGCGCCAAGGCCGGGTCACCCGCTGAGGCTCAGGCCAGCTCGAAGGGTCGGGGCAAGCGCCGGGGCCGGCGGCGGTCAGGGGGACCGGTCGCCCGTGTCCCCGTGACGCCGGTGCCGACCCTCGTCGCTTCTGGAGGGGCCTACGCCCTACCAGACTCCGATGTCATGCGCCTCCGTGTGCAGCCGGCGAAGAAGACGACGTTGTGGGTACGCATCCGCTCGGGTGTCGCCCTGATGGTGCTCGTCGCCGTGCTGGGGGCCCTGCTGGCCCTGGCCGTCGGCGCCGTCGGGCTAGGCCTAGCCTTCCTCGTGCGCAGCGCGACCGGATAGGGCAGCGCCGCTTTACCGCACCAGCTCCAGCTGTGTGCTCCGGTGGCCGGCGAGGACGGCGTTGCTTCCATCTCGCCGGGCATATGGCCGAGCCCGTCCGGAACACGCAAGCGCAACGCGCGAGAGCATGGGAGCGTGGAACCCCCCCAGCGCCGTCGGGCCGCAGCCGTCGCCGGCCACCGCGGCGACATCGAGGGCGCCCGGCGCTTGCTGGGTGACCCCGATGCCGGCGTCCGGGCCACCGCCCTCGGGGCGCTCGGGCGATTGGGGCAGGCCGGCGACGCCGAGGTGACCGACGCGTTGGCCGACCCGTCACCCGAGGTCCGCCGGCGGGCGTGCCAGGTGGCGGTCGGGGTGGCCGCCGTCGACCTCGTCGCCGTGCTCGACGACCCCGACGCCCGAGTCGTCGAGATGGCGGCCTGGGCCCTCGGCGAGCGGGGCGACGGCGCCGGCCCGGCGGCCGTCGGCCGACTGGCGGCCATCGCCGGCGGCCACGACGACCCCCTCTGCCGGGAGGCCGCCGTCGCCGCCCTGGGCGCCATCGGCGACGAGGCCGGGCTGGCGGCCATCCTCGCCGCCAGCAGCGACCGGCCGGCGATCCGCCGGCGGGCCGTCATCGCCCTGGCCCCCTTCTCCGGCCCGGAGGTCGACGCCGCGCTTACCGCCGCGCTCGAGGACCGGGACTGGCAAGTCCGCCAAGCGGCCGAGGATCTCGCGTCTCCCGACTGAGGTGATCGAGTGCTCAGCGCTCCGCTCCCATGAAGAGGACCTTGAGGGAGTCGAAGGCCTCGAGGCACTTGCCGGCGCCGAGGACCACGCATTCCAGGGGAGCTTCGACGAGATGTACGGGGAGCTCGGTCTCCTCGGCCAGGCGCTGGTCGAACCCCCGCAGCATGGCCCCACCGCCGACGAGGTGGATGCCCTGCTGGATCAGGTCCTGGGCCAGCTCGGGCGGGGCGTGGCCGAGGCACTTGATCACCGACTCCACGATGGCCCGCACGTTCTCGTCGATGGCGTCGCGGATCTCTTCGGGCGACAGGATGGCCGTCTTGGGCAGGCCGCTCATGAGGTCCCGTCCCCGCACTTCGGCCTTCACGTCATCGGCCACGGGGGCGGCGGAGCCGATGGCCAGCTTGATCTCCTCCGCGGTGCGCTCGCCGATGGCCATCCCGTACTCGCGGCGGACAAATGCCTGGATGGACGCATCGATGTCGAACGAGCCGATCCGGATGGCCTCCAGGGCAACGATGCCGCCCAAGCTGATCATCGCTGTCTCCGACGTGCCGCCGCCGATGTCGACGATCAGGTTGCCGAGCGGCTCGTGGATGGGCAGGCCGGCGCCGATGGCCGCGGCCATGGGCTGGGCAACGAGTTGGGCGTCCGTGGCGCCGGCCTGGCGGGCCGCCTCCTTGACCGCCCGGCGCTCGACCTCAGTGATGGCCGACGGGACGCACAGCAGCACCCGGGGCCGTTGGAACCGGGAAAGGCCGGCCCGCTGAAGCAGCAGCCGGATCATGCGCTGGGTGATCTCGAAGTCGGTGATGGCGCCCTGGCGCAGGGGTCGGACGGCCTGGATGTAACCAGGGGTCCGGCCGATCATCTGCCAGGCCTGGTGGCCCATGGCCAGCACGTCGTGGGTCTCGACGTTGAGCGCGATCACGGTCGGCTCGTTGAGGACGATGCCCCGGCCCTTGGCGTAGACGAGGGTGTTGGCCGTCCCGAGGTCGATGGCGAGGTCCCTAGCCAGGGCCCGGCCCCCCTCGCTGGTCCGGCGGGATGTCGGCGGCCTTCCGGCGCTCGTCGCGCTGCGTCGTCCGGCGCTCGTCGCGCGGTGACATCCGCCCCCGGTCGTTCGGCGAACCGGGCGCCAGGGCATCGAGCTCGCGCTCGAAGTCGCGGATGTGGGCCTCCATCGAGCCCGGCTGGCGGCTGCGCAGCCACAGGACGCCACATCCCAGGAGGCTCAGCCCCACTGCGATCCCGAGGAACACCAGCGCGTTCACGACGCCGGCACCTCGTCGACGGGGTGGTCGCAGCTCGCCCAGTCCTCCCCGCCGGCCCAGTCCTCCCCACCGGCCCATGCCTCGCGCTTCCAGATCGGCGCGGTGGCCTTGAGCGTGTCGATGCAGAACCGGGCCGCGTCGAAGGCCTCGGCCCGGTGCGGAGCCGACGCCGCAACCACGACCGACGCCTCGCCGACGGACAGGAGGCCGGTCCGGTGCAGCAGGGCGAGCCGGCCGATCGCCGGCCACCGGACCCGCGCCTCGGCGGCGATGGCGGCCAGGCGGGGCGTCACTTCCTCCTCGAATGCCTCGTAGGAGAGCGACGTGACAGCGGGCCGGCCCTCGGAGTGGTTCCGGACGGCGCCGGTGAAAACGACAGTCGCGCCGCAGTCGGCGCGCTCGACGAACGTGGCCACCGCTCCCACCGGGAGAGTGTCGGCGGTGATGCCCACCCAGTCGTCCCGGCCGTCCGGGGGGTCGAGGCCCACACGGGG
>JANMRJ010001066.1:0-1678 GCA_031370985.1 Acidimicrobiales bacterium | reverse complement strand
TCGCCACCGGCACCCCGTCCGGAGTCGGCGTCTTCCGCGATCCACCGGTGTTCCTCGAGCCCGGCGACCGGGTCCGCTGCGAGATCGAGGGCATCGGCTCGGTCGAGAACCCGATCGTCGACTGGACGGACGACCCGCGCGCGTGACGCGAGTCTGCGAGAGCTAACCTGCCGCCGGCCCACCGAAGGCCGAGGAGGAGCTCCGCGACTTCCATCGGCCTGAGGTCCCCTGCGACGACCGCGCTCCCCCCAGGCGCGTTCTCATGACAGCAACGAGTGGCTGGTCGGAAAGCGCGGCGTCGCCATACGCGTAGTGCCCTCAGCTCTGAGCGGTTGTCTCCGATCTGCGCCTGACGGGAACGGGCACGCGGTCCGACGCGGGCCGCGCCACCGCCGACGGGGCGAATGCACGCGCCGCCGTGGCGTACCCATCGAAGGGCGGGCGCGAGCGGCGACCGTCGAGTCGCGTGCGCACGAGCCAGTCGGACCGATGGCTCGCGGGATTGATGAGGGCGATCCCGCGCCCCGCAGCAGGTTCGCCCCGAACGACCTCGAGCATGTGGCTCGCCCGGTCCGGAAATCGTGCGAAGGCCTCGCGGTTGGCCACGATCGCCCGGTCGACCTCGTCGCTCCACAACGCGATCAGCCACGCCGTGGTCTGCCGTGGCTGCCAGCCCAGTCGACGGGCCGCGGCAACTGCGTGGCGTTCGTACCATGAAATCTGCCGCTCCGTCGCGCCGAGGTCATCGAGCCGAGTCTTGATCTCGATGATCAGCAGGATTCCCGATCGCGGGTGGAAAGCCAGAAGGTCGATCCAGCCATGGATGCGGCCCTCCGAGACCTCGACCTCACGCGCCACGATCCAGTCCGCGCTCGTGAGACGGCGGTCAACCGCGCCGGAGCATCGGGCGTGAACCAGGTCGTGCGACCGACGCTCCGACAGGAAGATCGGCGGAGTCGCGATCAGCTCAAGCCGCAGGCCGAGCGCCTCGCCGAGCCGGTCCACCAACGCGAGGGACGGGTTGGCACGTCCCGCCTCGACCCGAGCCAGGTACCCACGTGAGATCCCGACCGAGTCGCCAACCTCTTGCTGGCTGAGGTCGAGTCGAAGCCGCGTATCGCGAGAGACGCGCCCGAATTCCCGCCGGATCGACATTCCCACATTGAACTCGGGATGCCTTATCTGGCGGTTATCCGCTCCGCCCATCGCCCACGCCACCCCTTACCGGACCCTCCATCCTCGCCGGCACCGTTCCTGGTAGGCGCGATCCCGGGACATTCGCGTGGCGACCACCCTCGTCCGCGACATGATCTCGCTCGAATTGCGTTGGGCCCCGAGTGGATCTTCGAGATTCGCGCCTGACAGGCGCGATCGGATCGGCGCTCATTGGAGGAAAGTGGCGCCGACCGGCCGATCGGCGCGGGCGCCGCGGCGACGAGCCCGGCCACAACGCGGCACACTGAGCCCATGCGTGCCCTCGTCAAGACCGACGCCCGCCCCGGCCTCCACCTTCTCGACGTCCCCGAGCCGCCGATGGGCATCAATGACGTCCGGATCGGGGTCCGCAAGACCGGCATCTGCGGCACCGACCTCCACATCGAGTCGTGGGACGCCTGGGCCGCTGGAGCGATCACACCGCCCCTCATCGTCGGCCACGAGTTCGTCGGCGAGGTTCTCG
>JANMRJ010001045.1:0-3894 GCA_031370985.1 Acidimicrobiales bacterium | reverse complement strand
TTGCGCACTGTCTTTGGGTCGATGCCCAGGCTGGACGCCACGACCGACTTCGGCCGGCCGGCGTGCCAGTGCTGGAGCACCTCAACAACGTCGATCACTTCGAACTGTCTCCTTGCCATCTGGGTGGGACCTCGCTCCTAGCGGTACTTTCCGGGCTATCCCATGACGGAGCGACATAGTCCCAGGTCAGCGGTGGTTTCCGGGTCCCCTGCGTGTATTACCTAACCGGCCTCCGGGGGTCGTCGGAAGTGATGGCGATGGCGACCTCGTCGATGACGTGGAAGGGCTGCGAGGGGTTGTAGTTGTCGGCGCTCCCCCAGGCGCTGTCCGGGCCGGCGGCACCGATCTGGTCGATCTCATCGACGAACAAGCATCGCCACCGCTTCCGGGGGTCGGCGGCGAGAGCACCCGAGGTGGTGTCGCCACCGGTCTGGTAGGCGAGGAGCATCGGCCTGTCGTTCTTCCAACCAAGGGCGTGGGGGCACACGAGGCGCTGCTTGGCGTGGTAGGTCAGTCGGACCGGCCGGCGTTGGCGGAGGGCGGTTTCGAGGGCGGCCCAGGCCACGGGCAGGGCTCCTGTGGTGGTCACGGCTTTGCCGGGGCGTAGGCGTCGAGCCCGAACAGGTCATAGAGCCGCCGTTGTCGGGGACCGATCTCGGTCAGCATCCGCCGGGCCCGTGGGCGGCCGCGCTCGCCCTGGTAAAGCAGCACCGTCTCCTGGATCTCCCCGAGCGCGCCGAGCAGTTCGCGCACACTCATGTGCAACCCGTGGCGGTCGGCCTCTCGGACCATGAGGCGGGCGACGGTGAGGGCGAGCACGCAGCAGGCGACGTGGACGCGGATCTTCTGGTCGGTCCAGTGGAACATGGGGGAGAAGGAGACGACCTTGGGGTCCTTCATCTGGCGGAAGTCGTTCTCGACGCCCGACTGTGAGCGGTAGTCGGCGACGATCTCGGCTCTCGGCGAGCGGGCCTTGTCGGTGAACAAGATGCGCTTGCCGAACAGCTCGTCCTCCAATGCCCGGCGGGCCAACGGGTCGGTGCGCCAGCTGAGGCGCAGGTCGGCGGGGGCCTCGCCCGAAAGGGTCACTGAGATGACCCGCGACAGCCATCTCGGCCGGAGGACCGCCTCGATCTCTGCCTCGACCTTCTCGCGAGCCTTGCGCGTCTTGCCCCTCCCCAGCCGGTCGGCCAGCTCCGTGAGCTGTTTGCCGGCCTTGGCCAGGGTTTGGTCGAAGCCGGCGGACTGCTTGTCGTGGAGGTTCTGGGAGTGGGTGAGAACGATGCGCCGCTCGGTGCCGAACACGACCTTGGTGGTCTCGAAGGCACCGACGCCGGGGAAGCGGTCCTTGTCGACGGCCCGGTAACGGGCCTTGGCCACGGCGAGCAGGTCGGGGTGGTCAGACGGCGGCAAAGACCCGACGAAGTGCAGCCCGAAGCCGTCGACCAGGTGCTGGTTCCCCGCCGAGTTCTGGCCGGCGTCGTAGACGAGGGTCAACCGGGCCGCTTCGCCGGAGAGGGCGGCGAAGCGACCGACGAGCTCTTTGACGATGAGGGGGAACTGGGAGATGTCGGGGCGGTCGCCGGCATAGGCGTGGGAGACCAGCGGGATGCCGCCGTCGACGGAGACCACCAGGCCGAGGCCGACCAGGCGCAGGTCCGTGCGCTTCTGCTTGGCATGGCCGCGCTGGGCGATCGGGGCCCGGTCGTTGGCCGAGTCGATGTAGGTGGCGAAGTTGGTCATGTCCAGCACCAGCCCCGACAGGTCCAGCCCGAAGGTCTCCACCATGGCGGCGACGACCCGGCGCTCGATCTCGACCAGCTGGGGCTCGCTGATGGCGTCCATGGCGTCCCAGAAGCGGCGGTGGTCGAGGGCCGCGGCGGGCAGCTTCACGAACCGGTCGCCGGCCGTGCGGGCCCACCAGTCCGAGAAGGCCCGCTTGGAGCAGGGGTCGACGACCCTGTTGGCGATCGCCAGAGCGATGTAGGTGCCCACCGAGGCGGCGGCATCGCTCCGGCGGGGCCCGACCACGTCGTCGACGATCTCGGCGACCTTGAGGCGATCGAGCACCGCCCACACCCCTGCGAGGTCACCGAAGGCCAGGTGACGGGTGCGGTCCGGCTCACCGGGACCGGCCTCGGACAGGCGGGCGATGATCTCGGTGGCCGGGCCGAGGTAGCGCTGGGAGACGATGCGCGGCTTGCCCCCCACTCGGGCCGACTCGACCAGGTAGTAGTAGGTCTTGTTCCCTTGCTTCTTCCCGACGATCGATGGCATATCTAGGTAATACACCATCTGCCGCGAAATCGCGAGCCTCTGACCAGCACAAACGCGCTGGTCAGAGGCCTATTTCGAAGAAACTTCCCAGGGTCCTGAAAACCCGCTCAGCTCGGTAGCCCGGAAACTCCCGCTAGGGGGGAGCAAGGCGTCTACAGGTGCAAGGAGCCCGGCGGGTGGATCCCTCGCCCCGACATCGGGCTAGGGAATTACGGCGGCGGCGGGGTAGGGAATTACGTGGGCGTCAAACCACTCCAGCTAGGGAATTACTTCGGCGCTGACAGTTGGTCAGAACGGCTCGACGAGGTGCTTCGTCGGCTGGAGCAGCTTGAGAAGCACCTGGGGGCCGTAGAAGGTCAGTCAGCTACGGCGGCTGAACCGCTTGACCCACCGCAGTCCTCCGCCGAGGTTCACCGAGGCGCTCCGCCGCCCTGACGCTGAGCGACCAACTCGTGCTCGTCGTCCCCCGATGCTGCCGCTCAACCCTCGTTTGCTGAGGCCGAGCCGAAACGGTCCGATCGTCTTAGATTTTCGGAATGAGAAGCCCGTCGTCGTCTCCTTTGCCTACTTGACGTAGCGATCATTGCTGTCCGAGCACTTGCTTTTGCTTCGATAGCGGTCACTCATGGCGAACGTGCTGTCGGTGTAGCTGGCCCCTGGGCGTCCCTGCCCCCAGGTTCAACGCCCCGGTGCCGATCAGCCCGGCCGCCTTCGCTAGCTGGCCCAGCACTACGAGAACGCTGCCGGTGACGAGCGCTTGCTCGCCTGTGATGAAGGGGGCAACGTGGTAATCCCGGCCCCAGACCTCGTCGAAGCGCTCCGCACCCCACGCCTGGCGACGAGCGATCGTCGTCACGACCTCGGCGTTCGAGCCGAGGACCACCGTTCTCATGGACAGACGATACCGACGTTCCCGGTGCCGACCCGCTCACGACTTGTTCTCGGAGCGCTGGTCGGACTGACGGGGGGCCACGTCGTTGACGACAACAACGACCTCTTGACCCGTGGTCAAGCGCGCTAATGACAGCTGGAAGTCCGCCTCAGCGGGCTCCATGGTGACGCCCTCGGCGCTCTGACCAGGACGTTTGCAAACCGGATGACCTCTTGACCCGTAGTGATTTCCGGGCGGCTCTGTGGCCTGGGCAGAAGCCGCGTTTCCGCAGGTCAACGGGCCTTTTCCTGTGACCGTTCGCGACCGTCGATGGCCATTGAATGCCCTGGCCGCGCGGGGAAAACGCGGGGACGGGTGTCGATGCCAGTAACTCTGGTGAGGCGCGGGCAGAGCTTTGCAGGCTCACGCGGACGAAGGGCGAGGAGGGGGCCTTGGGCAGGCTCCCTTCTCTCGTTGCAGACGACCGGCGACACGGGGAGGACACGCGACCGACCACCAAGTCTAATGTCGCCGCCGCGGCTCAAATCGGGGGCAAGATTTGCGCGTTGACTGCAACTCTCGTGCTCGGCGGCGCTCACAGACACGTCGTCGGCACCGCAGCTCGCCCCAACGATGGCTACGGCTGGGACCCTGTCAGAGCGACGCGGGCACGCCGCCGCTACATTCAGCGAGGTGGTGTCTGATCCAGCGTTGGACGATGTGCGTAACGTAGACGTTACGGCTAC
>JANMRJ010001034.1:0-2452 GCA_031370985.1 Acidimicrobiales bacterium | reverse complement strand
ACGCGGGCGTGGTCGCCCGATCGGAGGACATCGGGGACCACCCAGCCGCGGAAGTCCGCCGGCCGGGTGAAATGTGGCGCCTCGAGCAGGCCGTCCACGAAGGATTCCTCCCCTGCGGAGGCGTCGTTGCCCATCACACCGGGCACCAGGCGGGTCACCGCCTCGATGATGACGAATGCCGCCGCCTCGCCGCCGGCCAGCACGAAGTCGCCGATGGAGAGCTCGCCGTCGACCAGGTGCCGGCGGACCCGCTCGTCCACCCCCTCGTAGCGCCCGCAGAGCAAGGAGAAGCCGGGTCCGGCGGCCAACTCCGTGGCCAGCGCCTGGTCGAACCGGCGCCCACCGGGGTCGAGAAGGAACAGCGGCCGGGGGGGCCGGACTGCCTCCACCGCCCGGAAGACCGGCTCGGGCGAGAGCACCATGCCTGCTCCCCCACCGAACGGGGAGTCGTCCACAGACCGGTGGCGATCGGTGGTGTGGTCACGGAGATCGTGGACCCGAACGTCGACGATCCCACGCTCGCGCGCCCGGCCCAGCAGACTGGCGGTGAGCGGGGCCTCGAGGATCTGGGGCAGCGCGGTGAATACGGAGATATTCATTCTCATCATCTGTCTACAGCGGGCGCCGCTCCCGGCCGATACTGATTACGATATTCCTAGAGGCGAGAGGACTTCCACGTGCGGACCAAATTTTCCCTGCTTATCCCGACGGTCGCGCTGGCGGCCGCGCTGACGGCCTGCGGCGACAACGGGCCCAGCAAGGCGACATTCGTCGCCAAGGCCGACGCCGCGTGCGCCCCGGGCAACAGCGCCATCTCCGGCACAGCCAAGCCGACCAACGCCCCCCAGGTCTCCACTGCGGCGGGGACGGCCGTCACCACCATCGATGGTCAGGTCGCCATGCTGCGGGCCATGAAGGCGCCGGGTGGGCAGGACAAGGCGCAGGTCCAGTTGGTCATTGGTGCCCTCGCGGAGGTCAGCACGTCGACCAAGACGCTCCAGGACGCGGCCGGCAAGACCGACGATACGGCGATGGCGAAGGCAGCCCTCGACATGCAGGCCAAGGCCGACACCGCGGCCAATGCCGGGCAGGCTTACGGCCTGGCCCAGTGCGGCACCCTGCTCAAGCCCCCGCTCGGCAACATGTTCGACGGCGTGAGGAACATGGTGAAAGCGTCCTACGTCGCCAAGGCCGAGAACCTGTGCCGCGAGTACTACCGCAAGGGAAACGCTATCGCGGCCCCGGGCAGCACGGCGGCGTCTCTGGGCCGGTACCTGGACGCCTTCACCGTGCTCACGACCAAGCTCATCGCCGACATCAAGACCATCACGGCACCGCCGGGCGACGAGACCACCATCGCCGGTCTCAGCGCGGCCATGGACGCACTGAACGCCAAGATCAAGGAGGTCGGTGCGGCCATCAAGGCCGGCAACGGCCGGCTCGCCTCAGGCCTCTTCGACGAGGTGGCGGTGACCCAGACCGCGCTCGACGCCAAGTTCGACGCCTACGGGCTGCCGGTCTGCGGGTCGTCGGGCGCATGAGCCTCTACCGTTTCGGGCCGGTCGTCGGGGCGCTCGCCCTGGCGACAGGGCTGGTGGCCTGCGGCGGCGGGGAGTCGAAGTCCGGCTTCGTGTCCAAGGCCGACGGGGCCTGCGCCCCGGGCAACGCCTCCATGGCCGCCATCGCCAAGCCGTCGAACCTGCCGGAGCTGGCCACCGCGGCCGGCACGGTGGTCTCCACGATCGACGCCCAGACCGGCGCCCTGCGCAAGCTCAAGGCCCCCGGCGACGACAAGGCGCTCGTGGCCGGGGTGATCGGGGCGATCGCCGAGGTCGCCGACCCGGCGCGCGCCCTCCAGGTGGCCGCCGGCAAGACCGACGACGGGGCGACGGCCCGCGCCGCCACCGACCTGAAGGCCAAGGTCGACGCCGCGGCCACCCAGGCCAAGGCCTACGGGCTCACCGCCTGTGGCAGCGGCCTCCAGGCGCCGGCCACCACCGTGTTCGACGGGGGCCGGACAATCATCAAGGCGGCCTACGTGGCTCGAGCCGACGCCCTCTGCACCGCAGCCAACAAGAAGGCGGACGCCCTGTCCGCAGGGACGACGCTGGCCGCGTTCGCGCGGTTCCTCGCCGCCTACGTCCCGATCGAGCAGAAGCTGCTCACCGATATCAAGGCGCTCGTCACGCCGCCCGGCGACGAGGCCACCATCGCCGACATGCTCGCGGCCCAGGACAAGGTCATCGCCAACGACAAGGACACCCAGGCCGCGGCCCAAAAGGGCAGCGCCGCCCAGGTCAACAAGTTCGACGACCTCAACACCACCCTCATCACCCAGGCCCACTCCAAGTTCGACGCCTACGGCCTGCGCAACTGCGGGAGCCTCGGCAACTTCTGACCTCTCCACCCAAAATTCTCCTCCGCTGCGAATGCGGCGGTCCCTACCTCCGCC
>JANMRJ010001025.1:0-5337 GCA_031370985.1 Acidimicrobiales bacterium | reverse complement strand
CCGGTCACTGGTCCACCCTCTTCGGGAGCGTCCCAGTGAGTGCTTCCTGGCCGGCCTTGCGGCCGGTCACTGGTCCACCCACTTCGGGAGCGTCCCAGTGAGTGCCTGCTGGACCGGCCGTGCGGCCGGTCACGGCTGGAGGTAGAGGACGGCGCTGTCGTCCTTGTCGCTGCCGTCCTCGTCGCGGCCGGCGGTGTCACGGCCGAGGTAACCGACGACGGCGACGGTCTTGGCATCGGGGGACAGGGCCACACCAAAGAAGGAGTCGTTGGGGCCACCCACGTCGATGAGCTTACGGCCACCCTGGCCATAGGCCGGGTCGAGGGCGCCGTTGGCGGTGAGCCGCACGACCATGCCCTCGATGTTCGCCGCCGTGGGCTTGCCGCTGCCGACCACGATCAGCCGGCCGTCGGGCAGGGCCACCAAGTTGCGTCCCCGGTCGTCCTCGCCGGCGATCTCGACCCGCGTCAGGCCATTGGTGCCGAAGGTGGGGTCGATGGCGCCGTTCATGGTGAAGCCGCTGACGACCATGTCCACCTTGGCCTCGGCTGTGTCCTTGCCGTAGCCGGTGGTGACCAGGCGGTTGCCGGCCTGGACGATGGAGTACGACTCGGTGGTGTGGGCCAGGACGGGGCGGAAGGCGATACCCGAGTCGGCAAAGGACGTGTCGAGCGCACCGGCGGAGGTGAGCCGGAGAAGGACGACGCCGACGACGCCGTTCACGCTGGCATAGCCGGTCACGACGATCCTGCCGTCGGTCAGCTCGACCGCGGTGCGGGGGTTCTCCGAGATACCTGGGCCGATGCCGATTGTGGCCACGCCGGCGGTGCCGAACGTGGTGTCCTTGGTGCCGTCGGCGTTGAGGCGGACCACGGCGAAGTCGGTGTCGGTCCGACCGCTGCCCACACCGACCTGGGCGCCGATCACCAGCAGCTTGTCACCGGTGGCCTTGACCAGCCCCCATGCGGTGTCCGCCCGGTAGTCTGTGCCATCGACGATGCCGGTGCTGAGGTCGAGGCGGACGATGCCCCCGGCGCCGAAGGTGGTGTCGAGCTTCCCGGTGGTGTCGAACCGGGCCAGGGCGATGTCGGTGTCCTTGGCTGCGTCGCCCGTTGCGCCGGGATCGTGTTCGACCGGGCCGGAGATGACCACCTTGCCGCTGGCCTGGACGACCACGCCCCGGGCCAGCTCCACCGCCTTGGCGCCCTTGGCCACGTTCACGGTGGCCAGGCCGGCCGTGCCGAACGTGGCGTCGAGCGTGCCATCGGTGTTGAACCGGGTGACGGCCATCATCTGGTCGGGCCCGTCGGCCACCCACCCCGCGGCATAGAGCCGGTTGGTGGCGTCGAACGTGGCGCCCAGGAGGCGGTCGTGCTCGGACTTGGACAGGGACACCGTCTTGATCGCGTCGTACGGCGGCGGGGTGCCGGGGGCCACGCTGGTGGCCGGCTGGACCGCGGCGTTGTTCGTGGAGGGGGCGTCATCGGAGCCGCAGCCGGCCAGCGCGAGCGCGGCGGCGAGCGCCAAAACCCCGGTCGGCGAATCTTCCGGGTAGTCATGCCGAGAAGTTAGCGTCACCTAACTATTTTGGCAAGGACCACCTAACGCAGGGCGTTTCAGAGTCTGGCGAGGATCAGCTCGACAAAGATGCTGACGCCGGTCGGGCCCATGTGGGTGCCGTCGTCGGCGAACAGTTCCGGGTGGGCCGCGCCCTGCTTGTGCCAGTCGACCAGGGTGGCGTTGGGCCATCTCGGCACGCTGTCGGCCAGCATGGCGTTGTTGGGCGCTTCCCACGGGCGGGGGACCTTGACGTTGATGACGACGACCCGCGGGACGCCCCGAAGGACATCCATGATCTCGTCGAACTGGGAGCTGGTCACGGGGCCGTTGTTCCCGAGCTGGAGGATCACCTGCTGGCCGAGCTGGTTGGCCGCCCGCAGCGACACGGCCACGGCGAGCAGCTCCTTGAACTGGCGGCCGACGACGGCGTCGACCGACGCGTCGGGCAGCCGGCGCTCCAGTTCGGCCTTGGCCTCCAGAAGCACCGAGTCGCCCAGTCCGACGACCCGTGCCCGGGGGAGGACGGTGACGCTCGTGGTCGTCGGCGCGGCGATGGTCACCGCCGGCCCGCTGGTCGAGGTGACCGGCGCGACCGAGGTGGAGGTGGTGGTCGGCGGCAGGGTGGAGGTCTCCGGCGTGGTCGCGGCCGCGCCGGCGGATTCGATGGCGAGCACGACGGTCGGCGTCGGCGCCGGGCTGGCCACGACCAGGGTGGTCCCGACCGCCACGACGGCGACGGCGGCAACCCCGGCGCGGGCGGTGACCCACCTGCCACGAGCCGACGGGAAGGGCCGCCGCCGGCGCCGGCGGATGTCGGCCTGGAGCCGGCCGAGGGCACCGTTGCGGATGGGCGACTCGACCAGGCGGTAGGAGACGGCGGCCAGCGAGAGCGTGATGCCGGCCCGGAGCGCGAGCAGGGCGTTCCCTGACACGGGGATGTCGTAGTACGACCGGGTCAGCATGATCACCGGCCAGTGGAAGAGGTAGATGCCGTAGGACCGCCTGCCGAGCCAGACCAGCGGCCAGAACCCCATGACCGGGCCGATCACGGGCGTGGACGGATGGGCGATCACCGCCACCAGCACGGTGGCGACGCCGGCGACGCCCAAGAAGCCGCCCCGGTACAGCACGTCGGAGAACTGGTGCAGGCTGACCACGCACCAGGCCAGGCCGGCGAGGGCAGCCACGCCGGCGGCGCCCAGAACGACGCGACCAGCGACCGGCACGCGCCGCTTCGAGTTCCAGGGCTTCCAGACGCAGGCCAGTGCGGCGCCGAGCAGGATGGCCCCCGCCCGGGTGTCGGTGCCGTAGTAGATGCGGGACGGGTCGGTGCCCGGTGTGTATAGCAGCGCCATCAGGCCGGCGGATGCGGCGGCCGCGGCGAGGATCCACCACACCAGGCGCCCGGCCGTTCGCTTGAGCCCGAGGCCGGCCCAGAGCACCAGCGGCCACACGACGTAGAACTGCTCCTCGATGGCCAGGCTCCACAGGTGCTGCAGGAGCGGCGGCCGGCCCGCGGCTTCGAAGTACGACTGGTGCTCCAGGATCAGGCGCCAGTTGCTGACGTAGGCCAGCGCGGCGCGGATGTCGCCCTGGAGACGGCCGGCCTGCTCGTCGGCCAGGAACGGCACCGTCACCCACACCGCCACCAGCAGGACCAGCAGCGCCGGCAGCAGTCGCAGTGCCCGCCGTTTCCAGAACTGGGCCACATCGAGCCATTGGTGCTGCCGCCATTCCGCCAGTAGCAGGGCGGTGATCAGGAAGCCGCTGATGACGAAGAACACGTCGACACCAAGGAATCCGCCCCGGGTCCAGCGCACCTCCGCGTGGTAGGCGAACACCGACGCGACGGCGAGCGCCCGCAGGCCGTCGAGGGCTCGAAGGTGGGGAAGCCGCGGCCGGTCGCCCTCGGGCACGGCGGAATCGTACGCTGCGCCATGGAGTTCACGGAAATACTTCAGAAGCGACGGATGACCCGCAGCTTCGAAGCCCGGCGTCTCGACCCGGCCATCGTCGAGGGGATCCTCGCCGCCGGCCTGCGGGCGCCCTCCGCCGGCCACACCCAGGGCGTCGACCTGTTCGCCATCGAGGGTGCCGAGCAGACCGGCCGGTACTGGGCTGCCACCCGCTCCGACGCCGGTCGGTTCCCGTGGCCGGGGCTGCTGGCCGCGCCCCTACTGGTCGTCGTCCTCTCCTCCGAGGACGCCTACCGCCGGCGCTACGCCGAGCCGGATAAGGGTTCGTCCGACTTCGATGTGCCGTGGTGGCACGTGGACGCCGCCTTCGCCGCCCTCCTCCTCCACCTCGCCGCCATCGACGCCGGCCTCGGCACCCTGTTCTTCCGCGCTCACGGCGTGCCGGCGCTCCGGCGGGCGTTCGGCATTCCCGACGCGTTCACACCGGTCGGCACCGTCGCCGTCGGCCACCCGGCGCCCGACCGCCCGTCGTCGTCGGTCGCCGGCCGGCGCCGGCGCCCAGCCGGCGAGGTCGTTCACCGCGGCCAGTGGTGAGCCGGCGGGTTCGATTCTCGCGCCAAAATGGAGCTCTGTCGCCGGCGTCCGGGCCGATGCGAACAGCCGTACCTGGGCCTCGCCCACCGCCCCCGGCCAGCCACGCCGCCTCCACTGCCGGCAGATGACGCAGGCAACGACCGAGCTGCACCCGCCGGCGGGCCGACGTCAATGGCACCCGACAGCGCACCGCCAGCCTGACCAGGGGGGAAGTCGGACCCCAGACTACCCGAACGTCTGTTCGACTGTCAATCGGCCGCCGCCGGCTCCACGGCAGGCGCCGGCTCCACGGCAGGCGCAGCGACGGCGGGTTCCGGCTCGACCGCAGCCACGGCAGCCGACGGCTCTACCGGGACCACCGCGGCCGGTGGGGCCGGCGGGCGGCGCGGGGGAGGGGGCGGGACGGGCCGTGACGAGGGCGACTCGCCCAGGAGCGGGCCAAGCGCCGGCACCTTGGAGATCGCTGCCCGCACGGTCTTGAGGGTCTCCTGGTCGGCGCCGGCTGGCAGGCCCTTGGGCACGATGGTGCGCCGCACCGGCGAGGCCAGGACCGCCTCGAGGAGGGCGAGCCAGCGGTCGGGCGCCGTCTCCGGCGCCATGGCGTCGGCCACGGCCGCGCTGAGGCCGGCGCTGATCTCGGCGGGGAGCCGCAGCCCCTGCTCCGGCGCCCGGCCGCTCACCCGCAGGGCACGGACGACGCGCCCCTCGGCGAGGCAGGTGGCGATCTCGTCCATCCAGGTCTGGCGCTCTGCCGCGCTCCGGCGCTCGAGCCCCTCGCGGAGCTGGGTGGCCAGGGCGCGGCTCTCCTCGTCCCGACCGGCCAGGTCGGCGCCGGCGACGACCGAACGCAGGTCGCGCAGGCCGATCTCCTCGACGATGGCCGCCGCGGCCTCGGCCCGGTCCCGCCACTCGGCCGCCCGCAGGCTGGGCTGGAGTTCCTCGGCCAAGCTGAGGATGGCTTCGGGCTTGATCTCCGGGGCGCCGGCCGCCCGGGCCTGGGTGTTCTGCTCCTCGATGGCCTGGCGCACGCCGGCCAGGCCGCCGCGGAGCACCTGCTCGGCGATGGCCCGCTGCTCCGGCGCAAGTGCGGCCAGGGCCGCCTCGCGGTGGCCCCGACCGGCCTGGATGCGCTTGGGCTGAGGACGGCTGCGAGCATCACCCCCCGCACCGCCGCGGCCGCCAGGGCCGGACCGCCCCGGCGGGCGCCCGCCCTCGCGCCGCTCGCGGGGCGGGGCGCCGTCGCGGGGAGCGGCACCCTCGCGGGTCG
>JANMRJ010001211.1:0-1643 GCA_031370985.1 Acidimicrobiales bacterium | reverse complement strand
GCCCACCATCTACGAGGAACTGAGATGTCTGTTTCTACACGGAAGACCTCCGTCGTCCTTTGTCTGGCGTTCGTCGCCGCCATGTCGATGCCGCTGTCAGCATCTGCAGCGTCGCCCGACGGCAGCGATTCGAATGCCATTGCTCACCCCGGACGAGTCGATTCGAGGTCGGCAACCTTGACGGGGCCACAGCAGCCGCGATGGGCGTGACTGGACCGACTTCGCTCGCCACCACGACGACCTGCAAATATGCGTACTGGATCGCCGAAGCGAGAAACGTGCTCAACAAAGTGATCTTCCAGTACAAGGAACAGGTCGACTGGTGCGAGAATGGCACCTACATTGTCGGCATTCCGGGTAGGACAACAACGCCGATTACGCCAGTGCCGTGGGTGTGGGCCTTTGTCACTGAGACGCCGTTCGACCCTTCGGCCAACTCGTCCAACCCGGCCACGATCTCCAGCATGACCTACGCAGCTCGTGGCACCTTTGCCCAGTACGCCTATCCATATCCGTGGCCGGTCGGATACTCATATCCGATGGTGTCGATCACAGTCCGAGGCAACGGGACAGCCTCCGGTACCATCAGCTGGTGATTCGGGGTCTCACCAGGACTCCCGCGCCTAGGAAAGGAGATGACCTGAGTGGAACTCGGGCCGAACTTCCCCTACGGGCCGCTAGTTGCGTTCAGTGCCGTGGCTGTAGGCCTGGCGGCACTTCTCGTTCTGCGGCTTCGGCGACGTAAGCCAGACGGCTAGAAGCGTCCCTCGCCCCGCCCTGGGTCCTGTCTGACGGACCTGGGGCGGGCTTCGCATCTTGGCCCGGTCAACTGATACGTCGCAACGCGATGGACGTGCCGGCGGGCGCGGCCCTGCGAGCCTGGCGACTGGAGCTCGCCCGGGCCAATCGCCTGCCGCCGTACGTCATCTTCCACGACGCCGCCCTGCACGCCATTGCGGATCGCCGGCCGAGTAGCCTGGCCGATCTGACCGGGATCCCGGGCGTCGGCCCAACCCGGCTCGAACGCCACGGTTCGGACCTCGTCGAGCTGGTCGGCCAGACCCAGGACCATCGGGTCGTTTGACAGATCGGCGGCTGATACGTCCGTGACACCCGAGTTTTGGCGCGGGGTGAGACGCGATCGTGGCGAGAACGGAGCGAGAGCCCTCGCTAGGCTGGTGGCATTCAGACATCAGCAGCGACCTCGGGACGGTTAGGGCGGTGCAGATCTTCCGCGATTCTGAGATCGATACGCTTGAGTCCTGCAAGGCCGGCCCGCATCACGCCTTGTTCCAGACTGCCGTCCGATCTACCGCCTCATCTCCAAGATACCCTGCTATAGTCTCGCATACTCGTGGGGGTTCGCTGAGGGGCGAACCGGGCGGGCCGCTGGGGGGGGGCAGCTCATGGCTTGAACCTTTTCCGGGCTTCGAGCTCCAAAGGTCGCATTCGGGTGCTGAGAGCCGTCCTTGAGATGGCGGACGGCGCCGAGTAGCGAGACTGCCCACCATCTACGAGGAACTGAGATGTCTGTTTCTACACGGAAGACCTCCGTCGTCCTTTGTCTGGCGTTCGTCGCCGCCATGTCGATGCCGCTGTCAGCATCTGCAGCGTCGCCCGACGGCAGCGATTCGAATGCCATT
>JANMRJ010001196.1:0-11379 GCA_031370985.1 Acidimicrobiales bacterium | reverse complement strand
CTTCCGGGCTCGCTACACGACGCAGATTTTCCCCGGCGTGATCCCGGCAGAATTCAATCCTCGCAACTATGCGCTGAGAAACGGTGCGGGGCTGTGGACGAGTGCTCCGTACCATGACGTTGCCGACGATTTTCAGGCGCTGCGAATCGGTTTCCGCGATCGATTGCAGACAAAAGTCGGTCCCGCCAATGCACCTCGAATTCGCGACTGGATGACGTGGGAATACGGAGCGTCCTTCTTTCCCAAGTCCGATCGCGACAACTTCGGGCAGGACTTCGGTCTGCTCTACAATCACTATCGCTGGAATGTCAGCGATCGCACCAGCGTGAACACCACGAAGATGCGCAACAGCGTGACCGCGGGCTGCCAGCGGGGCCCGTAGAGGGTCGGGACCAGGTCACCGGCGAGTACGGCCATCCCGACCAGGAGCGGCAGGCAGACCACGCTCAGGAAGCCGACCATGCGGAGGTAGGCGGCCCGGAGGCGATCACGGTCGTCGCGCAGCAGGGCGAGGGCGGGCATGGTGACACTGGAGACGACCGTGGTCACGTTCCGCCCGACGAGGTTCGAGAGCTGCCAGGCGACGTTGTAGAACCCCACGGTGGTCGCCCCGAGGAGCCGGCCCACGAGGAGGGTGTCGCCGTCGTTGGTGACGGGGATGAGGACGTTGCTGCCCATGAGCGGCGCGGTGTAGCGCAGGATGCGCCGCCACTGCGCCGTGTGGAACGGCCGCCGGGGCCGCCACTGCGCGGTGACGACGGCCACCAGCAGCCGGAGCGGCTCGAGGACGAGGGCCGGGACGACCAGGCTCCACACCCCGGCGCCGGCGAGTACCAGCACCACGCTCAGGGCGGCGGAAGCGAGGTCGACAACGATGTCGCGCCGGGCCAGCACCGGGTGGCGTAGGTCGCGCTGGAGCAGAGCTTCGGGCACGATCGCCAGCTGGCGGACGAAGAACACCGCCACGAGAGCGGCGAGAATGCCGGTGACCTGGGCCGAGTCGAACAGCGGCCCCACGAGGGGCAGCAGGGCCAGGCACAGCGCGGCCTGGAGGACGGTCAGCACCAGGTTCAGCCAGAAGGCGGCGTGGGCCCGCTCCTCGCGGCCCACTTCGGCGTCGTAGATCACATAGGTGCCGATGCCGCCCTCGCCGACCAGGGTGATGAACTGGAGCACCACCTGGGCCAGGGCGACCACGCCGAACTCGGCCGGCGACAGGTGGCGGGCCAGTACGGCGACCGCGGCGAGGCGGACGAGGTTGGCCGCAACCCGTCGGAGGAGCATCCACCCCGCGCTGTGCACCGTGCGCTCGGCGATCCCAGACGGATCCGTCATCTCACCCAATCAGGAGACGACGCGCTCGCCGGTCCTCGTGTCGTCCGGGCCGCCCCTGGTGGCCGACGAGCGGTCCGACCGGGAGCGGTCCGACCGGGAGCCCTTCCACCGGACCCGCCGGCGCCGGTCCTCGTCCATCCGCTCGGTGTAGGCGCCGTACTCGTACCCGTAGCCGGCCTCGTTCCGCACCTTGGTGAGCACGGCGCCGGCCACCGGCACCTGCATCTGGCGCAGAAGCTCCACGGCGCGCTGCAGCGGCCGGCGGGTGGTCGTACCGGCCATGACGACGAGCAGCACTGCGTCCACCTGCGCAGCCAGCACGCTCGCGTCTGTCACCGGCAACATCGGCGGGGAGTCGATCAGCACGATGTCGGCCGAGGCCTTCAGGTTGGCCAGCAGGTCGCGGGCCCTGGGGGAGGACAGCAGCTCGGAGGGGTTCGGCGGGCGGGGCCCGGAAGGCAGGACGAGCAATTGGCCGATCTCGGTGACCCGCTGCGACGCCGCGGTGAGCGACACGTCGCCGAGCAGCACCGAGGTGAAGCCGGGAGCGTTGGAGAACCCGAAGAACTCGTGGACGCGCGGGCGGCGCAGGTCGCAGTCGGCCAGGATGACCCGCTTGCCGGCCTGGGCGAACACCGCGGCCAGGTTGACGACGGTGGTGGTCTTGCCCTCCGACAGCGACGCGCTGGTGACCTGCAAGACCATCGGCCGGTCGACGCCCAGGAACTGGACCGACGTGCGCAGGGCCCGGTACGCCTCGGCCGCCGGCGAGGACGGCGCCACCAGGGCCGCCTCACCCGGGCCACCGCGATCGGCACGCTCGATGGGCGGGATGAGCCCGAACACCGGGATCCCGGTACCGATGGCCCGTTCCAGGTGCTCCTTGGTCTTGATCGAGTCGTCGAGGTACTCGAGCAGGAAGGCCAGCCCGATCCCGATGAGGAGGCCCACCGACCCGGCCAGGACGCTATCGACGAGGGGCTTCGGACGGACCGGCCCGCTGGGCACGGTGGCCGGGTTGACGATCTGGGCCCCGCCGGTGCTGAGGGCGGTGCTCACCTGCAGCTCGCTCAGCTTTTGTTTGAACACGTTCTGCTGGCTGATGAGGGCGGTGCTGCGGGCGGTGATGAGGGCGTTGGCCGTTGGTGACTGCCCAACGGCGCCGGCCTGGGCGGCCAAGGCGTCGAGCTGGCGCTGGAGGTCGTCGATGCGGAGCTGGATCTCGTTGCTGGCGGCCAGGATGTCGTCGACCGTGCTCGTGCGCCGGTAGTTGATGTACGCCTCGGCATAGGTGTTGGCGATCTTGGCGGCGGTGGCCGGCACCGTGCTCCGGGCGGTCAGGTCGATCACGTCGGCCGACCCGGACTGGCCGGTGGTGATCGCCGGCGCCATGCCGATGCGCTTCCGCACCTCCTCGCGAACCGGCTGGCTCTGCATGACCTTCATTTCCGTCTGCGGGAGGCGGCTCGGGTCGCCGATGTCCTGCACGGCGTCGAAGAGGTTACGCGTACTCCGGTGCTCGAGGAGGATCTCCGCCGACGCCTGGTAGATCTTGTCCTGCGACAGGGCGAAGCCGAGGGCGCCGCCGGCGGCCAGGACCGCGACCAGGACGACAACCCACTTGCGCCGGCGCAGGACCCGGAGGTATTCGTGAAGGACGAGCTCGGAGGACACCCCGGAACTCTCGGACATGGCGCGGAGCCTACTGTCGCTGGGCGGAGGACAGGGCGTTGGTGGCGCCGTCGCTACAGTTCGGCTCGTGCTCGAGACCTTCACCCTGGACACGTTCTCCGGCCTGGTGGGCGAGACCTTCGTCGTCCATCCCGACGGTGCCGCGTCGTTCGAGGTGACGCTGCGGGAGGCGACGGCGCTCGGCGCGCCCCCCGTGCCGGGTGGACGTGCGCCGTTCTCACTCGTCTTCTCGGGCCCCGTCGCCGCCCCACAGGCGATCTACCGAATGGTGCAGGCCGGGATCGGAGACTTCGCCCTGTTCCTCGTGGCGTTGGGGCCCGAGGCCGGCCTCATGCGCTACGAGGCCGTGTTCGTCTGAACCGTGGTCGGCGGGCGCCACTCGAGGCGGTAGTACACGCCCTCCTCGCTCACCGGCGAGAAGCCCAACCGCTCGTAGAGATGGAGGGCCCGGTTGAAGCGCTCCACATGGATCGTCACCGCCTTGCGTTCCGTCTCAGCCTCGGCCAGCAGCTCCCGGAGCAGGACGGTGCCGATGCCACCGTTGCGGAACCTCGCCAGCAGGGCGATGTCGACGATCCTGATCTCCGAGGGCCAACGGGCCACGTAGAGCCGGCCGGCGGCCACTCCGCCGACCGTGACGATGTCGAAGGACGCGCCGCTGTAGTGCTGGCGGTAGTGGCGGTCCTGGGCCTCGAACTGCATGGCGACGAACGCGGCCTTCTGAGCGTCGTCCCAGTCGGTGAACTCCAACTCCTCCCGGCGAGTGCTGGCATACACCTCGCGAAGGAACGCCTCGTCCCCCGCCCCCGCGGGGCGGAGTGTGACTCCGGCCGTCAACCCCGCGGCGGGAACACGCCTTGCAGAGCGATGCAGAAGCTCAAGGTGAGGTAGGGCTGCAGGTTGTTGTGGGGCAGGCTGCCGCCGGCGGGGCTCAGAGCCGATGGTCCCAATTGCACGATGTTGGCGTTGGTCGTGGTCTGGTAGAGCGAGGCGCCGACCGATCGGGCCAAGGCCTCACTGCCCGGCGTCGCGTCCTCGCCCGGCTGGCTCGAGCCCGACAGGGTGTGGGCATGGGCCGGCATCTCGCTCTGAACGAGCGTCACTGTGTCGGATCCCCCGGTCTCGCCCAGGTCGTGTAGCGAAAGCCCCGGCCCCTGGCCCGGGTGCATCGGGGCGCGTCCCTGCAGGTCCGGGAGGGCGAAGTTCGACCTGCCGTCGCCCCCGTAGGTGGTGCCGAGGAGTGAGAAGAGCGCGGTGTTCTGGCTGATCGGCAGGAGCTGCCCATCGCAGAACGCCCAGCCCCTGGGCGCGAAGTTGAACGGGAAGATGCGGATCTCGGCAACAAACGGATCGGCCATTGCAGCCTCCTAGGTTGGGCTCGGGAAGATCCCGAAAAGGGAGACGATGAAGTCGATACAGAGGTAGGGCTGGAAGTTGTCGTGAGGCTGGCTGCCGCCGACGCTGCTCACCGCGTTGGCGGCCAACGCCGCGTTCGCCGCGGCCCCGGAGATGTAGGGCGTCTGCGTCGGCGTCTGGGCCAGGACGTTCCCGCCTGCGTTGGCGGCCGTCGCGTTGTTCGACGACGCAACGAGGGCGTGGGTGTGGGCCGGGAGCTGGTTGGTGGTGAGCGTCACCGTCTCGGCGCCCCCGGTCTGGGCCAGGATGAACCCGCTCCCCATGTGAACGGGCAGGCGGCCTCGGAGGTCTGGAAGGGCGAACGTGGACTGGCCGTCCCCCCCATAGGTGGTGCCGATCAGGTTGAACAAGGTCTCGTTCTCAGAGATCGGGAGGAGCTGGCCCTCGCAGAACATCCAGCCCACGGGGGCGAAGTTGCCCGCGAACATCCTGATTTCTCCGACGTACGGCTGCGACATGGGGTTCCCCTCTCAGTTCGGGCTCGGGAAGATGCCCTGGAGGGCAATGCAGAAGTTGAGCGTCAGGAAGGGCTGCAGGTTCTGGTGCGCCTGGCTGCCCCCGACGTTCGCGACCGAGGAGGGCACCAGCGCCACCGGCGAGTCGGCCGGGCGGTACGACATGTTCAGGGGGCTGGCCAGCAGGTGGGCGCCCGGGTTGGGGTCGTTGCCCGCCGCCGACGATGCGTTCACCGAGTGAACGTGCTGGGGCATCTCGCTGGGCGTGAGAGTGTGGGCGGCCTCGCCGGCCTTCTCGCCAAGCGTGTGCCCGGCGCCCACGTGCACGGGCGTGCGCGTTTGGAGGTTGGGCAAAGCGAAGTTCACCCGGCCGTCGCCCCCGTAGGTGGTGCCCAGTAGCGAAAACAGCGCCTGGTTCTGGTTGATGAGCAGGAGCTGGCCGTTACACAGAGCCCAGCCCCTCGGGGCGAACCCGAAGCTCATGATCCTGATCTCCGACAGAAACGGCTCTGACACCCGACCTCCTAGTGTCGACGGTCACGACGGGATACTGCTGCAGCTATTGGCGGCCACCCCGGTGATGCCAGTGCCGGAAGCCGAGAACGCCTCGGCGCCGACTGCGCCCGGATTCAGGCTTCCCAGCTCGGCCTGGGCCTGGGCGTCGGTGAGGGCGCCCAGGGGCGGCGGGGGGACGATCTCGAACTTGTAGGTGGCGGTGTTGGCCTGGCTGATCGACAGCGCATTGCCGCCGCCGGCGGTGGTGCCCGTGTTGCCGGTGATCCGCGCGCACGTGGTGGTGTCACGACGGCCGCGGACCCTGATGGCGTTGATGGCCGCGGGCAGCGTCGAGGCGTTGTTGTTGGTGACCGCGATGTTGAGCTTGCCGGTGGACGCCCCGACGCCCGACCCGTTGTCGGTGGCGTCGATGCCGAAGTCGAACCCGACGTTGCTGATCGTGTTGCCGTCGACCTTGGTGTTGATGATGCCCGAGTCGCTCTGGAAGACCCGGATCCCGGTACCGCTGAACCCGGCGCCCGCCATCCGGATCGTGTTGTTGGTCGCCTTGCCGGTGATGGTGGAGTTGTTCCCGGCGAACAGGTTGATGCCGGTGTTGAGCAGGGGGGCGTTGGTGACACCGTCGGTGCCGATCTTGTTGTTCGACACGTCGAAGGTGAGCGACGACGTGAGGGCCGAGCTCACGTCGATGCCGATGTTGCCCTGGTTGGCGCCACCGGTGCCGGCGGTGATGACGTTGTTGGTGATCGTGGCGCTCATGGTCGAAGAGTCGGCCGTGTCAGTGTGGATCGTGTCGCTTCGGTTCCCGCTGAACGTGCAGTTGTTGATCGTCACGTTCATGTTCGACGTGAGCGTGGCCAGGACCGAGATACCGGTGTTGCCGCTGGCGGCGTTGTTGTTGCGGATCGAGCAGCTCGGGCCCCCGATGGCGAAGGAGGTCAGCGTCCCGCTGCTGTTCGACAGGTAGACGTTGTCCTCGAACCCGCCCGTCACCGTGGTCGAGGTGAGCTGGCCGGTGCCGAACACGTTGACCAGCCGGAGCCCGCCCTCGTTGAGGGCGTTGCCGTTGTTCTGGACCGTCATCCACGACAGGTTCAGGTTGGTGGTGCCGTTGGTTTGCACCCCACTGTCGGTGGAGTTCTGGATGGTGCCACCGGTGCCGGCGCTGCCCGTGCCGGTGACGGTGAGACCGCCCGAGGAACCTGTGCTGTTGAGCAGGATCCCGTTGACGGCCCCGTTCGACGAGATCGATTTGAAGACCAGGTTGGAGGCGCCGATGGTGGTTGAGGCCACGTTGAGGGCCCTTCCGGTGGTGCTGGTCAGGGTGTTGTTGGCACCGGTGACGCTGACCGTGCCACCGCCGGTGGCGGTGAAGGCGTCGTTGGCACCCGTGCTCAACACCATCGTCCCGCCGGTGAAGTTCATCGTGGAACCGGTGTTGGTGTTCAGGAAGACGCCACCGCCGTTCGCCGATGTGACGTTCTTCGGGAAGGCGACGGTGCCCCCGGTGTGGTTCTGGACCGACACCGCCTTGGCGGTCGTCGGGGCGCCGTTGCTCTGGCTGATGGTGCCGTCGATCGTGACGTTCCCGCTGCCGCCGTTGTTGATGTCGACGGTGTTGGCGGTGGTCGAGGCGAACGAGTTGGTGCCCGACGTGGGCTGGATAGTCACGTTGGCGGTGCCGGGGCCCGAGATGGTCAGCGCGGCGTTGGCGCCGGTGCTCATGGTCACCAGCCCGGTCAGGTTGATCGTGGCCGCGTTGGTGTCGAGCAGGATGCCGGTGTTGTTGCCGGTGATCGCCCCGCTCATGGTGACCGTGCCGCCGGTGCGGTTCTGGATGGACACGGGTCGGCCGCTCGAGCTGTTCTGGCTGATCGACGCGTCGACGGTGATGGTGCCGCTGGCGTTCCCGGTGAGGGCGAAGCCGGCGCCCGTCGTGTTGGTGACGCTCGTGTTCGGCCCGACATCGGCGCCCGTGATACTCGTGCCGGTGATGCCGGCGCCGCTGGTGGAGGCCACGTTCACCCGGCGGATCACGTTGCTGTTGGCCAGGGTGATGCCGGCGCCGCTGGCGTTGGTGATGGTGGGGTTGCTCCCGCTCGCAGCCAGCAAGGTGTCTGCGCCCACGACCAGGCCCTGGGGCTGGCCGACGAGCTGCTGGCTGGCCTCCAGGACGATTCCGCCGCCGTAGTTCCCGCCGCCCTGGTAGACGAAGATGACATCGCCCACTGCGTCCAGCCCGTCGGCCGAACCGCCGGTAGTAAGGGGCGCAAGGGAGTTGAACGGGTTGGTCGATCGGCCGTCGCCGGCGGGGGCGAGGGCGTTGTTCACGTACCAGACGCGGCCGGCGAAGTTGAGCGTGACGGTGCCTGTAACCGTGTTCCCAGACCCGTCGTCCAGCGTGTAGGTGAACGTGTCGCTAGGACCGACAAAGTTGGCTGGCGGCAGGTAGGTGAAGGAGCCGTTTGGGTTCATGACGACCGTCCCGCCGTTGGTCGATGTCGCTCCCGCGGTGACCGTGAGGGGGTCGTTCTCGGGGTCGGTGTCGTTGGCCGTCACCGAGGCCGTTGGGCCGGTGACCGACCTCGCCGGCTCCCCGGTGACGGTGACGCCGACCGCCAGCTTGGTGTTCCCGACGACGGTGAAGCTGTCGGCGTTGGCGACGGGCGGGGCGCTAATCGACCCCTTGCCGTAGCGCTGGGCGGCCAGGTTGCCACCGATCGGGTCGTAGATCTGGACGTAGAAGTGCTCACTGCTCTCAGTGAGGCCGTCGGCGGCGATCGGCACGGTGATGTTCTGGGTCATCGAGGGCCCCGATGAACCCGCGGGGAACGTGAGGGTGCCGGACACGGCGGTGAAGTCGGCACCCGGCGTGGCGTTGGTGTCGAAGTAGTTGCCCGGCATGCTCGCGTACTTCACCGTGACCGGGCTGGTGTGGGAGATGTCGAGGGTGACGGGAAGGACGATGGTGCCATCGGACTCCGCCGAGGTGTCGTTGCCGATGGAGATCGTCGGCACGGCGACATCGTCGTTCTGGATGACGGCCTGCCCGAAGGGGTCGGGGACGCCGGCGTTGGTGACGTCGTAGAGCTGGAGGAAGAACGTCTCGTTGGCCTCGGCCGTGGTGTCGCCGTTCACCAGCACCGTCACCGTCTGGCTCAGGGCGGGGCCGGTGTCGGTCACGGCGAAACTGCCCGTTCCCTCCTTGTACACGTAGTCGACGCCAGCGGTGGCGGTGCCATAGTTGGTGGCGTACTTGTAGGTGACCGGAGTGGTTGGCGTGGCCGACAGGGTGATCGTGAAGGTGACCGGGGTGGTGCCGGCGTTCCCCTCGATGACCGGGTTGGGGGAGCCGCTGGTCACGCTCAGCACCGGCGCGGTCGAGTCGTCGTTGGCGATCACGGCCTGGCCGAACCGGTTGCCCAGGGTGGCCGGGCCGGTCACGTCGTAGAGCTGGATGAAGAAGTTCTCGTCGCTCTCGGGCGTGGTGTCGCCATTGATCGTGACCACGATCTGCTGGGTGAGCGCGGCGCCCGAGGCCCCGCCGGCGAAGGTAAGCGTGCTCTCCTGGTACACGTAGTCGGAGCCGGCCGAGGCGCTCCCGTACATGGTGGCGAAGCTGACGCTCACCGCGGTTGCGGGCGTGGCCGAGAGGGTGACCGGGAAGCTCACGGTGTGGGTGCCGGCGTTGCCCTCCGGCACGGAGAGCGGGGACGAGTCGGCGACGGCGACCGTGGCCCCGACAGGGACTGCGCCGGCGCGCCGGGCCGGCACCAGGCCGAGCACGGTCGCCAAGGCCACGACCGCCCCGACCAGCAGGACGGACGCGGCGCCGAAGGGCGTCGGGCGGGAGGCGGACTCGGTGGCGGTAGTGCTCGATGCGGTCACGCGGTGGCTAGAATGTAACCCCGAACATGCTCCTGGACAAGGGAGCGGGGATTGGTTCTGACAGGGGGTTGGGGTTGTGGCCATGATTTCGCGGCGACGCTTCGTAGGGGCGGGGCTGGCCGTCGCCGCGGCTGCGGCGATGCCCTTGCCGGGGGTGAGCCTTTTTGTCGGGAAGGCCGGCGCCGCCCAGTTGTTCAACGGGGTCCTGCCCACGACGGGCACCGGCGGGAGCCAGGCGGTCAACCCGTTCTCGTCGGCGGCGATGTTCAAGCCGTTCCTCCACACGCCCTTCCAGGGGCGGTTCGGCCGGAATGCGGGCACGCTGGAGCTGACCCAGGTCGACGATCTGGCCGGCACGGTCAAGGAGGCCACCGCCGGCGCCCAGTTCTCGCTCCTGTTCGACGGCTCCAAGGTGGCCAAGTTCAGCCAGGGCACCTACACCCTCCAGCACGCCTCCCTCGGCTCGTTCGCGGTGTTCCTCGTGCCGGTCGGAAAGAGCGGTGTCGTGTACCAGGCCGTGATCAACCGCCGCACCCACTGACACTGGCACACTCGTGGACACCGCCGCTCGCCCGATGCACCGCCGGCGGTCGCGGTGGGGCTAGCTTGCGGGCTCGCTAGCCAAGGTGGTCCAGGGGTAGGTCCGGCGGGCATCCGAGTGGGGGTTGAACGAAGCACATGGTCGATGTGGCACCCGCTGGCGCCGGCGAGCCCATCGGCTTCGCGACCCCCGACATCAGCGAGGATGACATCCGGGCCGTCGCCGGGGTCCTCCGCTCCGGCTGGATCACCTCCGGCGACGAGTGCGCCCGGCTGGAGGCCGAGCTGGGCGCCTATCTCGGGTCCCCCCACGTCGTCACCCTGGCGTCGTGCACCGCGGCCATCGAGACCGCGTTCGCCTACCTGAACCTCCCGGCCGGGGCCAGGGTCGGGGTGCCCACGTGGACCTTCGTGGCCTCGGCCCTCGCGCCGATGCGATCCGGGGCCACGCCGGTATTCCTCGACATCGACCCGTGGACGCTCAACCTCTCGGACACGGCCACCGAAGCGGCCCTCGCCGCCGGCCTCGACGCCGTGGTCGCCGTCCACTTCGGGGGGGATCCGGTCGACGCCGGCATCCACGAGTTGTGCCGGGCGGCCGGCGTCCCCGTGATCGAGGACGCGGCCCACGCCTTCGGTGCCCGCGACCACCGCGGCCCCGTCGCCGGCCAGGGCAGCGTCGGCGCCGGCTTCTCCTTCTACGCCACCAAGAACCTGACCTCGGGCGAGGGCGGGGCCCTGGCTACTGATGACGCGGCACTGGCCGACTTCGCCCGGTCGTACCGCCTCCACGGCTTGAGCCGTGACGCCCGGGCCCGGAGCGCTCCTGGCGCCGACGCCGGCTACGACCTCATGGCTGCGGGTATCAAGGCCAACCTGTCCGACATCCTGGCCGCCCTCGCCCGCTCCCAGCTCACGCGGTTCGCCGCGTCCCAGGCGCAGCGCCGGGTACTCGTGGACCGCTACCGAGCCAACCTCGGCGACGTGGCCGGGCTCCGTTGCGTCCCGGCCCAGGCATCGGAGGGCAGCGCCGACCACCTCATGGTGGTCCTCCTGCCGGCGGCGACCGACCGTCGCGCCGTGGTGGCCAAGCTGGCGGGCCGGGGCATCGCCACGAGCGTCCACTTCCAGCCCCTCCACCGCTTCGCCTGGTTCCGGGCCAGGTGCACAGTCGGGCCGGGGGGCACGGCGGTGGCCGACGCCCTTGCCCCCCGCGCGCTCAGCCTCCCGCTGCACGCGGGCCTGTCGGTGGGTGAGGTGGACCGGGTCTGCGACGCGCTGACCGACGGGCTTCGCCCGTGAGCCGGTGGCTGCCCGTCCGCTGGCGGCTGGACCGCGGCCTCGCGGCAGCGCTTCAGGTCGGCCTCGCGCCGCTGCTCGCGGTTGTGGGCGCCCTCGTCCGCCTGGAGGACGGTGGGCCGGCGCTGATCCGGGTCCTCCGGGTGGGGCGGAGCGGCTGCCCCTTCCGGATGTTCAAGGTGCGGACCATGACGACGGCCAGCGCCGACGGCCTCTCGGGCGGGCCGGCGGTCTCGGG
>JANMRJ010001192.1:0-5941 GCA_031370985.1 Acidimicrobiales bacterium | reverse complement strand
GCCAAAGAAGTTGCCGGTGTGGGTGGCCTTCCCGGTCCAGCGGTTGACCACCTTGTCACCCTCGACCACGAACTCGTCGATGACGCAGTGCCAGTCCGGGAACCCGGCGAGGAAGGCGCCGATCAGCGGCTTCAGGCGAGCCACCAGGTCGGGGGAAAACAGCTCGTCGAGCACGTCGACATGGCCCATGTTCCACGCCTCCTCCAGGTACCGGGTGACCAGTGCCTTGCCGTCGGTGTCCGTCATGACATCCTCCCTGCGCTGGGCCAGCCTCGTTCGACCCTAGTAGCCGGCAGTGCCCCACAGATCACCGGGCGGGTACGGTTCCCGACGGTGTCGGCATGGCTGGCGACGGCGACCGTGACGGTCCTTGTGCTGGCCGGGGCGGCCGGTACCGGCGCCGCGCCCGAGGAGATCGCAGTGAACCTCGAGCAGGTCGGCTCGTCCGACTTGGGCCGACCAGGCATCTACGGCGACGTGACCGTCGTCGGCACAACCGCCGTCGTGGCCACCGAGGGGCCGGCGGCGCCATGCCCGACCTCGGCAGTGCAGGTCGTCGATGTCAAAGACCCCCGCAAGCCCACGGTCGTCGCCTCGATCCCGCTGCCGCCAGGCACGACCGTCTCCCTCGACTCGCTGGCGGTCGTGGGACCGCCCTTCACCGGTGACCTCCTCGCCGTTGCCCTCACCCCCCGCGCCGGCTGCGACGCCGACGGACGGGTTCAGTACTACGACCTGACGGATGCGGCGCGGCCCAGACTGCTGGCCGAGACCGCAGGCGTTGTCATCTCCGTCTCCCTCGCGCAGCGGCGCGACGGGCAGGTGCTCGCCGTTCGCACCGACGCCTCCGGCCTGGACCTGACGGACATCACCGATCCCGCCCACCCGGCAGCGCTGGCCCGATGGGCGGACCCGTTGGGCCAGGACCAGGGGTGCGCCGGCGCCGCCCGGTTCGGCGACGACGGCGACGAGGTCGTCGTGGCCCGGGGCGACGGGCGCGTCTATGACCTCGACCCCACCGACCCGACCCGTCCGGCGGCCGGCCCGGCCGGGACACCTGCCGGCGAGCCCCGCTCGGCCCACGCCACCGTTCTGCCGCTCGGCAGCCGGACGATCGCCGTCGTCTCCGACGAAAGGTGCACCACCGGCGCCGGCGGTGCGGACTTGGTTGGCGGGCCCGGCGGTGGGCGCCTGCGGGTCCTCGCCGTAGAGCGGGGGTCGGCGCCGAGCGAGGGGAAGCCCGTGTCGTACCCCGGCGCCGGCGCTCCCGGCCGCCTGGTGGGTAGCGGATCGCTGGCCTATGTGGCCTGGCACGGCGCCGGCCTGCGGGTGGTCGACTTCGGGGAGGTGACGCCGAAGACCATCGCCCAGTTCATCCCCGGCGGCGACGATGTCGACGTCGTCGGAGTCGCTCTCCTGCCGGAGCACGTCCTCGTCACCGACGCCGGCCTCGGGCTCTACGTGCTGGCCCGGCCCAATGAGGGCGGGGGGCAGGCCGGGTTCTGGGCGCAGTTCGCCAGCCTCCTCCCCTACCTCGGCTTCCCGGTCGTGGCCGCAGCGAAGGCCCTCCTGCCCCGCTACCTGGCAAGCCGGTCGCCGGCGACCAGCGGCGTCCCGGTCGGCGGCGGCGTACCGGTCGGCGGCGGCGTCCGCCGGCGGGCCTGAGCCCCACCGTCCTTGGAACCCTGACGGCCCCATGACGCGACGCTGTCAGATGTCCCGGGTTCTGAGTTAGGCCGCCAGCAGCGCCCGGCCCACCTTGTCGGCGGTGGTGGCGTCGTCGGCGAGGACGAGGTCGACCCGCCCGCCGGTGCGGACGACACGCCCGCTACCCGCCGGCCCGGTGAACCGGCCCTCGGCGTCGGTGGCCCGGGTCGACCCCGACCAGCCCTTGCCCCAGCGGGAGAGGGCGTCGGCCAGCCGGGTCGCGGCGGCGACATCATCGCTCTGCCACCGGTCAGCCAGGCCGAGGGCGGCGCCGCAGCGCACCACGCTGTAGGCGTCACCGTTCCAGCCAGCGGCCGCGCTGTGGGCCTCGGTGCTGGTCAGCTGGCGGGCGAGTACCTGGGCCATGTCGAACTCGCCGAGGGTGCCGGCGTCGACCTTGCTGCACCCCGTCGCCGCCACGAAGTCAGGGAGCTGGGGAGATATCGAGGTCTGGCCCGCCACGTAGGTCTCGGGGTGGAGGATGTGCTCGGTGGAGGTGGGCGGGTTGCGGTAGGCCTTGTCGACTTCGGCGAAGCCGCCGGCCTTGTGACGGTTCTCCACGAAGGCACGACCGTCTTCGTAGGGGAAGAACAGCGCGGCCAGCAGGTAGGGCGGCGCCGAGGCGTAGACACCCGGGTCGGCCGAGCTCCCGCGGGCCGCCTGCCGGCGCTCCCGCTCGCTGAGATGGCGTTCCTGCCACAGGCTGGCCACCAGCTCGGCGTCACCCTCGATGACGGCGCCGAAGGCGGCGACCTCCTCGGTGCGGTGCTGGTCGTCGAGCGCCTTGGTCCGGGCGCCGAAGTCGAAGTGCTGGTCGGTGAGGGCGTGAGTCAGCTCGTGCGCCAGCGTCGCCCGGGTGGCGGGGTCGGGGGTGGCCGAACCGCCCCCGCCCACGAACAGCTCCTTGGCCTCGTCGTCGTAGAAACCGAGCACGCCGCCGGCGAGGATGGCGTCGATCGTCTTGGCATAGTCGATGTCCTTGCCGATGAGCTTGAGCAGCTTGAGGACCGACTCGTCGATGGTCAGCTCGTCACGGTTCTTGGCAATCTCTTTCTCGTTGAGCGCCCGCACTCGCTGGGCCAGCTGGTCCTTGGTCAGGACCTTGATAGGCAGCGTGGCCTTCCACGTCAGCCCCCGGATGGCGGACACTTGGCCCTTGATCTCCTCCACCACCCGCGACTGCTCGGCGGTGAGGTCGCTCGCCGGCGCGGTCGTCGTCGTCGCACCGGGCACGACGCTTCGTTGGGTGGACGTGGTGGTGACCGACTCCTTGGCCCGCTCGATGGTGTCCTGGGCATCACGGACGGTGGCGATCCCGATGCCGGCGACGATCAGGACCACGACCATGGCGACGAGCACGCCGATCGTGGTCTTGGTGCTGTCGTTGAAGGGGCCGGTGCTGTCGTTGAAGGGGCCGGTCTTCTTCGGGCCGGCGTCGTCCATCGGGGTCAACGCTAACGCCGGCCCGACGCCTATCGGGGGCGGACGGGGAAGGCCAGGATGGTGAGCGTCCCGAGCACGACGAGCACGGCGGTGAGCCCGTAGAGCACGCCCTTGACCGCCTTACGCCGGCCGGGCCGGCGCACGTAGTCGTCGACAATCCACCGCAGGCCGTTGACGCCGTGGCCCAGCGCGAGGACGAGGAGCAGCCAGTCGAACAGTCGCCACGCCGGGTTGTGCCAGCGCTCGGCCACAAAGTCGTAGTCGGTATCGACCACATCGTTGACGATGTGGGTGATCGAGAAGTGGACGAGGGCCAGGAGCACGAGGGCCAGGCCCGACAGCCGCATGAACGCCCACGACCACGCCTCGGCACTGCGTTTCCGGGGCGCGCGCCGCGGGGCGTCGAGGCTGGTCACAGGAAGTGCCCGTCGATGAACGGCCACAGGATCACGACGCCGCCCGGAACGGCCATCAGCAGGGTCAGCACGACCACGGCCTGGAGCAGCCGGCGCTGGTTACGGACGGCGTCGGGGAAGACATCGACGGCCACGATTCGCAGGCCGTTCAGGCTGTGGAACACCAGGGCGAAGAGCAACCCGACCTCGAACAGGCGCAGCATGAGGTTGCCGTAGAGGCGGTGGACCTGGTCGTACGTCTCGGGCCAGCGCAGCAGCGAGACATCGACGATGTGGAGTAGCAGGAACAGGAAGACTAGGAACCCGGTGATGCGGTGGCCGAGGAAAGCCCACTGGCCCGACTTGGCGCGGTATCTCGTACTGGTGCTCACCGGCGGTACCAGCGGTCACCCCACATGGTGGACGAGGCAACGTACAGGGCGAACCCGGTGATGATCAGGGTCACGACGCCGAGCGCGATCCCGAACAGCACCTGGGCCGTACTCATGCCTGAATGCTACGAGCACCCCGGAAGTAGGGCCACAACGCCTCGGGAAGGGCGACACTGCCGTCGGGCTGGCGGTAGGTCTCGACCACCGCGGCCCACACCCGCGGCACAGCCAGCGCGGAGCCGTTCAGCGTGTGGGCGACGTTGGTGCCGCCGCCCGTCGCCGGCCGGTAGCGGATGTTGGCCCGCCGGGCCTGGTAGTCGCCGAACCAGGAGACCGACGACGCTTCGAGCCACATATCGCAGCCCGGGGCGTAGACCTCGAGGTCGAAGGTGCGCCGGGAGGACCCGCCCAAGTCGCCAGTACACAGGTCGAGCACGCGGTAGGCCAGGCCGAGCGCCTTCAGGGACCCCTCGGCCCGAGCCACCAGCTCGGCGTGGACCTCGGCCGCCTGCTCCGGGGTGGCGTAGGCCAGGATCTCGACCTTGTCGAACTCGTGGACCCGCAACAGACCCCGGGTGTCGCGGCCGGCGGCGCCGGCCTCCCGGCGGAAGCAGGGCGTGTGGGCCATCAGCCGCATGGGCAGCTCGGCCTCGACCAGGATCTCGTCGCGGGCCAGGGAGGTCAGCGGCACCTCGGCCGTGGGGATGGCCCAGAGGTCGTCGCGCTCCAGGTGGTAGCCCTCGTCGATGAACTTGGGCAGGTGGCCGGTGGACACCATGGTGTCGGTGCGGACCAGGCTGGGCGGGCGGATCTCCTCGAAGGCATCCGCGTTGCGGTCGAGGGCCAGCTGGCACAGGGCCCGCACGAGAGTGGCCCCCTGCTTGCGGAACATCGGGAACATCGAGCCGGACAGCTTGGCCCCCCGCTCCATGTCGAGGATGCCGAGGGCGGCGCCGACCTCCCAGTGGGGCACCCGCTGGTGGTCGCCGTAGGCGCCGGCCTCGTAGCCCTCGACCCGCACGATCACGTTGTCGCCCTCGTTGGCCCCGTCGGGACAGTCATCCGCGGGGAGGTTGGGGGTGCGCAGCAGGATGTCTCGCAGCTCAGCGGCGTTGGCCGCCACCTGGGCCTCGACCTTGCGCTCCTCCTCACCGAGGGCTCGGCTCTCGTCGGCCTTCGCCTCGGCCGTGGCTACGTCACCGTCGCGGCGGGCCTGGCCGACCTCCTTGGAGAGGTTCTTGATCTGCGCCCGCATGCTTTCCACAACAGCCCGCAGCGCCCGCTCGCGAGCCTCGAGGCCCGCGGCCCGCTCGATCTCCGACAGGTCGAGGCCGCGGCGGGCCAGCCCGGCCTTCACCGTGTCGAGATCGGTCCGCAGCCGCCTGGGGTCGAGCATGGAATGGACGGTAGCGTGCCTGACCATGCCCGCCGTCGACGTTTCGGGGCTGGTGGTCCGCTACCCGGGCGATGTCACCGCGGTCGACGGCCTTTCCTTCGCCGCCGAGGCCGGCGAGGTGCTGGCCCTGCTCGGCCTCAACGGCGCCGGCAAGACCACCACGGTGGAGACGCTGGAGGGGTACAAGTCGCCCACCTCGGGCTCGGTTCGGGTGCTCGACCTCGACCCGGTGGCCGATCACGCCCGGCTCACGCCCCGCATCGGCGTCATGCTCCAGAAGGGCGGCGTCTACCCCGGCATCAAGCCGGTCGAGGCACTGCGGCTGTTCGCCGCCTTCTACCCGTCGCCGGAGGACCCCGCCGGGCTGCTCGACCGGTTGGGCCTCGCCGGCGTGGCCCGCACACCCTGGCGCCGGCTGTCCGGTGGCGAGCAGCAGCGGCTGTCATTGGCGTTGGCCTTGATCGGGCGGCCCGAGGTGGCGTTCCTCGACGAGCCCACTGCCGGCGTCGATGTGGCCGGGCGCCAGGTCATCCGGGAGGTGATCGCCGAGCTGCGCGACCGGGGCACATGCGTGCTGCTGGCCACCCACGAGCTCGACGAGGCCGAGC
>JANMRJ010001175.1:0-1200 GCA_031370985.1 Acidimicrobiales bacterium | reverse complement strand
GCTCGGGAACCAAGGACTTTCGCCCCTAGGCCTGGCTTCGGAAGGCACATACGGTGACGGGGCGAGGGAGGAAGACCATGAAGACGAGAGAACTTCTGGCTAAGGAGCCCGTGACCGTCCAGTGTGCTATGACCCTGCGGGACGCCGCTGGTCTCATGGACACGGCCAACGTCGGTGCACTGCTGGTGATGGACGGCGCTCGGCTCGTCGGGGTCGTCACCGACAGGGACATCGTCGTGAGGGCCGTTGCCGGAGCGTACCCGTCCGACTCACGGATCGACAGCGTCATGTCGATGGACATCGTGACTGTCGACGCGGACGCCGACGTCCACGAGGCCTACAAGATCCTGGGCAGCCACGGTGTCCGTCGGTTGCCGGTGCTCGAAGGCGACAGGATCGTCGGTATGCTAACGGTCGACGATCTCCTCGTAGGCCTCGCCACGGATCTCGAACAGTTGGTCCACCCCGTAGTCGGAGAGATGGTCTTTGGGCACCATCCTGCGCCCGTACCTGCCGTACCGTGATCTCGTGATCCTGTGGGTTCGAGGCCTTGACGGTGACCGACATGGCCGGCGTCAAGGGAGCGCACCTGGGCGAGATGACCGGCCGGGTTTCCCTCTTCGGCCGCCACGCAGGTTCCGCGAGGAGTCGCGGATTGGGCATCGGCGTGACCGTTGCGACGGCGAGCCCCAGCGGAGCCCAGGTGCAGCCGCCTTCAGGAGCACTGGCGCAGAACAGGGCCGGACGGTCGGGCACACCTGCCGTGCTCGCCGTCGTGCCGTGTACAAGTCGAGTCGGGCGCGACGGCCCAGCGTAGGATGACATGACACGCCAACATATCGTCGTCGGCATCGACGGTTCCCCCTCGTCACAGGGTGCCCTCCGATGGGCCCTTGCCGAGGCGAGACTGCGGGGCGCCAAGATCGAGGCCGTCCACGTGTGGCGTTACCCTGCCTTGGCGTACGCCGGGATTTGGGCGGCGGCGCCGGTATACGCCCACGATGAATTCGGGGCGGGGGCGCGACTTTTGCTCGACAGTGAGGTGGACACCGCCCTTGCCGATGATCACGACGCACCCGTGGTGGAGCGAGTGATCCTCGAGGGCGCTGCTGCCCATGGACTCCTGCAGCGTGCCGAAAAGGCGGATCTCCTCGTCGTTGGACACCGCGGTCGCGGTGGTTTCGCCGACCTGCTGTTGGG
>JANMRJ010001168.1:0-1286 GCA_031370985.1 Acidimicrobiales bacterium | reverse complement strand
GGCGGAGCTCGTCGCCCGGACGGCGGCCCTGGTCGCCGAGGGCGATCGACTCCAGACGGCCCCGTCGCTGCCGGCCCTGCGGCGCTGGCTCGGGCAGTCGGACGACCTGCTGGCCGTCGCCTGGGGCACGATGGACCGCTACCACCTCTCCTGGCTCATGGTCGGCAAGCCCAAGTTGATCGTGCGGGGACGGCCGATGACGCCGGACGAGGAGGCAGCCTACGTCCGCGAGGTTGCCGAGCAGAAGACGGCGGCCCTGCGGATGAGCCTCGACGCGGTGGAGCGGCAGGGGATGCCGTTCGCCGGCGAGGACGGTGGACTCGCGCCCGGCCAGGGCACCGGAACCACGCCGCGGTGACCGACCCGGCGGCCCCGACCGGCCGACCGACCATCCTGGCCGTCGGCGGTGACCGGCTCGTGCCCGCGCCCGATCCGATCGCCCGCGACTACCTGTTGCTCGCGCTCCGGCTGGACCAGCGGATCCCTGGCATGGTCGATGGCTACTTCGGGCCGGCCGACCTCAAGGCCCAGGTGGACATGGAGCAGCTGCGCCGCCCGGTGGACCTGGCGCTGGACGCGGCCGTGCTCCTGCAGCGACTCGACACGGAGGTTCCGGAGCCGAGTCGCCGGGCGTGGCTCCGGGCGCAGCTGCTCGCGCTCGAGACGCATGCGCGGGCTTTGGCCGGCGAGACTCGGTCGTACGAGGAGACCGTCGCCCGCGCCTTCGACGCCCGTCCACTCCGTCAAGACGAGGGCGTCTTCGCGGAGGCCGCCGCCGAACTGGAGCACCTCGTACCGGGCCACGGTGAGCTGCGCGATCGGCTGGCCGCCTGGGACGAACGCCTCGTCATCGCTCCGAACCGGCTACCGGCCGTGGTGGACTGGCTGGTCGAGCGGTTCCGGGCCCGGGCAGCTCCACTGTTCGGCCTGCCGGCGGGCGAGGACCTGCGCGTCTCGCTTGTGACCGGCCAGCCCTGGTCGGGCTACAACTGGTACGACGGCGGCGTCCGATCCCGGGTCGACCTCAACCTGGACCTGTTGATCCGGGCGCCCGAGCTCGTCGGGGTCGTTGCCCACGAGACGTACCCCGGGCACCACCTGGAGCATGCCTGGAAGGAGGTCGAGCTGGTCGAGGCACGCGGCCATCTCGAGGCCAGCGTCCTGCTCCTCAACACCCCGGAGTGCTTCATCTCGGAGGGTCTGGCCGAGGTGGGCCGACGGTTCGTTGCGCCCGCGGCGGAGGAGGCGGACCTGCTGGCCGAGCTGTTCGACCGGGCGGGGTTGGC
>JANMRJ010001158.1:0-3336 GCA_031370985.1 Acidimicrobiales bacterium | reverse complement strand
TCCGAGGGCCGGCACCGCAGGCCCGAGTGGACCCGCACGTTGGCCTTGGTCTCCAGCCAGTCGCCGAGCTGGCCGTTGAAGTCGTCACGGTCGGCGAAGTGCCGGCCGGGCATGAAGCTGGTCTCGAGATAGCCATTGGTCCGTTCCACGACCCCCTTGCGTTCGGGGTGGCCCTTGGCCAGCACCACTGAGCCCATGCCGAGCGTCCCCTTCATGCGCAGGTAGTCCTGGGTGTAGGTCAGCCGCTTGCCCCGCCGAACCGAGATGGCCGGCTCGCCGTCATAGACGCCGACACGGGGCACCGCCCCCAGCTCCACCAGCAACTCCAGGTGACCGCCCAGCACGTCCTCGGAGGTCTTGGAGCCGATCATGCGGGCCAGGGTCCAGCGGGAGTAGCACGGCACCCCGACAAGCACCGGCAGGACAGCGGTCTGGCCGTGGCCGACGGGGATGGCGTAGTCGGGGAACCACAGGTCCCACTGGCCGAGCTCGCCGGGCTTGTACTCCGTGCGCCCGAAGGCCTCCGGCACTTGATAGGCGGGACGAAGCTCACCCACCCGTTCGCGAAGGACGGTGATACCACGCGTCCAGCCGATGCGCTCGGCCACCACCGTCGCCGGCATGTCGGGCGTCACCGCCAACAACCGGCGGATCTCCGGCTTGAAGGAGTCAACGGCCGAGCCCGGTCCCTTTCGTTCGTAGTGCGGCGCCTCGTCTGATCGCAGCGCCGACCGCACCGTGTTGCGGGCTACGCCGAGCTTTCGGACGATGGCCTTGACGCCCATCCCCTCAGCTCGGTGCAGCCTCCTGATCTCTGCCCACTCCTCCACGTCGATCACGTTCCTTCTCCCGGTCAGGCCGATGTCGGCCCGAGCCAGGCTCAAGTCCAAACCACTGAAAGTGGTGGACCCTCGGGAGAAGGGGGTCAGTTTTCGACCGGTGATAAGGGGTCAGTATTGGGGCGGCGGCGACATCGCCCCAGTCCCGGCATTGAAGGATGCCCACCGGCTACGGCGGCACGGACACGGGCCGGAGACTGCGGCTCGGCATTTGTCGGGCGCACCACCCCTGCCGAAGTGGTGAGGACCGCGGTCGTCGAGTGATTCATGCACCGTCGACGCAGCTTGCCATCCCGCCCAGCGTTTCGAGGCAGCGGGCCATCGGTATCGGAATGTCTGTATAGACTGGCCAGCGGAGCCCGATGACCTTTGGCTAGGCCGAAGGCCTTCGGCGTCCATGACGACGGCATGGCGATGCCGCGTCCGATCTCGAGCCGTTCGACGATGCGGACGCCTATCCACCACCTTGAGGCGCCAAGTTCCTCGGTCAGAGTCCGAGTTGTGGCGTGTCGGTGGTCTCCGAGACGGGGATTCCGACGATTTGTTGCCACCGCATGCGGCGCGCCTCCCCCTCGTAGGTGAGGATCACGTCGCAGCCGAACATGCTAGCGGTTGCCAGGTGGACGGTGTCGGCGCCGCGGAATCCGCTCAAGCCCTGGCTCCTCGCATCGCGGATGATTGTTCGGGCGTTCCGGGTGACGGCTTGTGAGACATCGACGAGGGTGATCGGCGATGCGGGTGTCCAAAGCTCCTCGATTGCCTCTTCGCCGGCCTCAGTGAGGCCCTGGTCGCGCTCGTGGGCGCCGTAGGCGACCTCGGCTATCGACAGAACCGACGTCAGGATCAAGATCTCGGCTCGGCGGGCCTCGTCTAGGAGTGCCTGCACGGTGTCGGCACGTCCTTCCTCGTTGCCGACGTAGGCGAGGAAGACGTTCGCATCAAAGTAGAGACGACGAGGGTCAGCCGGCATCTCGAATCCGCCTGATCACGCCCTCAGCAGGCTCGACCCCGCCCACTACTCCTCGGGCGCGGAGGAAGCCCATCGTGTCGCCCTCCTTGACGACATCGACGCTCGTGACACGGCGGAGGGCGAGCGGTCGGCCGGTGTCAGCGTCGCGAGTGATGACCCCGGTGACATCGGCGATGTGGCCTCAAGCGTCGCGCATCATGTCCTCGTGATCGGCTTGCAGGTAGCAGGACAGCGGATGGTCGCTCGCGAGATCGTAGAGCGTGAAGCGGAAGCCCCCCCGATGGGAGAGGGTCTCGACCCGGCCGCGGACCGTCCCCAGAGACTTCGAAGTCTTTGGGCTTGCGGTTGCGCGGGCATGCGGGATCGGAGCGATGAAGATCACCTCGTCGTCGGCGGTTTCGAGGATGACGCGGTTCTGTTCGTCGGCGACTTCGGTGAGGTCACGCACGACGCGGAGAAGGGGTCGTCCCCCTTCGCCCTCGCCACTCGCCACTTGGCGGCCCGCTGCTAGGTACAGCTCGGTCATCTTGGAAATCTTCGCGACAGCGTCGTCGTCGAGCGGCTCGGCACGGGCAGTGATGGCAGCGGATCCGAAGTCGAGACCCGCAAGGACCCATCGGACGTGTGCGGCTTGGTCTTCCTCCAACGCCTGCAAGACGCTCCGAAAGCGAGTGAACGCGTCCGCAAGCTTGTCGATCGTCAACTCGCCATCGAGGCGGAAAGTCACGGAATCGCCGGCCACGTTCAGAAAGCGTACTCGTGGGGTGTGACCAGACCCTTTGCGACTCCGGCCGCGAGATAGCCGGCGTCCTCGGGCGGAGGGCGCGCTCGGGAGCGCTGAGGGCGCCTCGGGCGGGCACTCTTGGGCCGTCCCCCGGAACGTGCCGTTGCTCGCGTTGCGACGGCGAGGGCAACGGGAACCCCAGCGCGCCCAAATTGCCCGCAGCGCACCGCCCTAGTGGTCCGTCGTTGAAATAGTCTGGCGGGCTAAGGTGGCAACATGCCGACGGTGGTTGCCGCACCCCTGCCCTTGTCTGACGAGCAGCGATCCGCGCTGGAGCGCATGGCGAGGTCCAGCTCGTTGCCCCACCGCCAGGTCACTCAGGCCCAGGCCCTGCTGTGGGCCGGCGAGGGAATGGCGAACGAGGAGATCGCCCGACGATCCGGCGTCGATCCCGACGCGGTTCGCCGCTGGCGGAAGCGCTTCGCCGAGAAGGGAGTGGCCGGCGTCGGGATGATCGCCAAGGGCCGGGGCCGCAAGGCCTGGCTGCCCGAGGGGACGGTGGCCGAGGTGGTGCGGGTGACGCTCGAGGAGACCCCCGACGACACCTCGACGCATTGGACGACGCGCACGATGGCCAAGCGCTTCGGGATCGGGAAGGACTCGGTGGCCCGGATCTGGCGGGACCACAACCTCAAGCCGTGGAAGGTCGACACCGTCAAGATCTCCAACGACCCCCGCTTCGAGGAGAAGCTCGTCGACGTCGTCGGCCTCTACCTCAACCCGCCGGAGAACGCGATCGTGCT
>JANMRJ010001129.1:0-2906 GCA_031370985.1 Acidimicrobiales bacterium | reverse complement strand
GCCTGAACGCCACGGTGTTCGATCCGTTCGGGCCGGTGCTGGGCCAGGGGTCCCGGCTGTTAGCAGTGCTGGGCAACCACGATGTCGAGGCCCAGGTTGCCCCTCTCGGCATGCCCGGACGCTGGTATTCCCAGGCCGTGGGCCCGGTGCTGTTCATCGGGCTGGACTCCAACCGGCCCGATGACGCGGCCCAGCGGGCTTGGCTTGAGGCGACATTGGCTGGCGCATCCCAGCCCTGGAAGGTGGTGGCGCTGCACCACCCGCCCTACTCAGCCGGCTGGCACGGCTCGAGTCGCAACGTGCGCGACGCCTTCGGCCCACTCCTCGAACGCTACGGCGTTCAGCTCGTCCTCGCCGGGCACGATCACGACTACCAGCGCAGCACGCCGATTCGCGGCGTCACCTACGTCGTCTCCGGCGGCGCGGCCAAGCTGCGTACCACGGACCGGGCCGACTACACCGCGGTGTCGTGGTCGACCTACCACTTCGTCGACCTGGCGGCGTGGCCCGACCACCTCCTTCTCCGAGCAGTGGGCCAGGACGGCCAGGTATTCGACTCCGCCACGATCGCCCTCGGCAGTCCTTAGGCCGGCCTCAGCGGGGTCTCAGCCACCCCGTGCCACCCTGGTGGCATGCGCATCCTGGTTGTGGAGGACGAGAAGCGCTTGGCCGCCGGCATCAAGCGGGGCCTGGAGCTCGAGGGCTTCCTCGTCGATGTCGCCTTCGACGGCAGCGAGGGCCTGTGGATGGCCCAGGAGGGCGCCTATGCGGCCATCGTGCTCGACATCATGCTGCCGGGGCTCAACGGTTACAAGGTCTGCGCCCAGCTCCGCGAGGCGGGCAACTGGACCCCCATTCTCATGCTCACCGCCAAGACCGGGGAGTTCGACCACGCCGAGGCTCTCGACACCGGCGCCGATGACTTCCTGACCAAGCCGTTCTCCTATGTCGTACTCGTGGCCCACCTTCGCGCCCTCCTGCGCCGGGGGACGCGGGAGCGGCCGAGCGTGCTCACCGCCGGCGACCTGCGTCTCGACCCGGCCCAGCATCGGTCCTGGCGGGGCGAGGTGGAGATCGCTCTCACGCCGAGGGAGTTCTCGTTGCTTGAGTTTCTCATGCGCCGGGCCGGCGATGTCGTGTCCAAATCCGAGATACTCGACCACGTCTGGGACTTCGCCTTCGAGGGGGACCCGAACATCGTCGAGGTCTACATCGGCTATTTGCGCAAGAAGGTCGACGTCCCCTTTCAGCGCAACGCAATAGAGACGCTGCGCCTCATGGGCTACCGCCTCGACGCCGACGGTGGCTAGGGGCCTGCGGGCCCGGCTCGCCACCATGCGGGCTCGCACCACCGCTGCGGCTTGCACGGTGGTGGGGGTGGCGCTGGTCGTGGGTGCGGTGGGCATGCTCCTGCTCCTCCGACGAACTCTGGTGGCCAACATCGACGACGCCGCCGGTGCCCGCGCCGCAGACATCGTCGCCCAGGCGTCCCAGGGGCCTCTCCCCCCCACCCTGGCGGTGCGGGGTGGGGAGGACGCGTTGGTCCAGGTCGTCGATAGTCGGGGCGTGGTCGTGGCCTCGAGCGCCAACCTGAAGGGCCAGGAGGCGATCACCGGCCTGCGACCGGCGGGTAGCGGCGCCAGCGCCCAGACGCTGCGGCGCGTCCCCCTCGGGGACAACCACGAGGAGTTCCGGGTGGTTGCGCGCCTCGCCACCTCGTCGTCAGGGCCGCTGACCGTCTACGTGGCGTCGAGCATGGAGATCGTCGAGGACAGCGTGAACGCGGTCCGGGGCATCCTGCTCGTCGGCCTGCCCTTTCTCGTCGTGGTCGTGGGCATGACGACGTGGGTCTTCGTAGGGCGGGCACTGCGGCCGGTTGAGTCCATCCGTCGTGAGGTCGCCGACATCTCGGCTCACGCGTTGTCCCGGCGGGTCCCGGCGCCTGTCGTCGACGACGAAATCGGGCGGCTGGCCCGAACGATGAACGCCATGCTCGATCGGCTTCAGTCTTCAACCGAGCGCCAGCGCCGCTTCGTCGGCGATGCCTCCCATGAGCTCCAGAGCCCGCTGGCTGCCAGTCGGACCGAACTCGAAGTGGCGCTGGCTCACCCCGACAACGCCGACTGGCCCGTGGCGGCGGCAGGTCTACTGGAGGAGAACGAACGCATGACGCGCCTCGTGCAGGATCTGCTCTTCTTAGCTCGCGCGGATGAGGGCACGAGCCTGGCGCGCCCGTTCTCCCAGGTCGATCTCGACGACGTGGTCCTTGCCGAAGCGGCGCGGTCCCGCAGCAGGGGCTCGGTGCCCATCGATACGTCGAGGGTGTCGGGCGCCCGGGTGCGGGGTCGCTCCGATGACCTGGCCAGGGTCGTTCGCAACCTGCTCGACAACGCTCAGCGACACGCGCATTCCCAGGTGACAGTCGTGCTGGGCCACGCGGGGCCGCTCGTCGAGCTCGTGGTTTCCGATGATGGGCCAGGAATCGCCGAGATCGATCGCTACCGGATCTTCGAGCGCTTCACCCGCCTCGACGACGCTCGAAGTCGGGACACCGGCGGCTCGGGCCTGGGGCTGGCCATTGCCCGGGAGGTCGTCGCCGCTCATGGTGGGGAGATCGGCATCGAGGGTCCTCACGTAGGGACCCGCTTCGTCGTTCGACTTCCACGGGAGGAGGAACAGTCGCCACTGACTGAGGCTCGGGAATACGACCGGCCGGACCAGGACGATGACGCCTCGCAGTTCCACCGTATGAACGCGCTGCTTCGCTACGGCGATAAAACGGGGGAGACGCCGAGTAGCAGCACGACGTACGCCGAGACGAGAAGGAAGTCCACCACGGGGACTGCCCGGCGCAGATGCGGACCGGTGATTTGCGTCGCCCCTTTCACTGCGCCGCCATCACGCGG
>JANMRJ010001123.1:0-3657 GCA_031370985.1 Acidimicrobiales bacterium | reverse complement strand
GCTCGTCGAGGTCGAGGAGCGGCGCGGCCCGCACGAGGGAGGAGAACTTGGCCTACTGGCTGCAGAACCCGCAGTCCTCCGGGCACCCGCCGGTCTTGGCTGAGATGATCCCCTCGACCTCCACCGTCGGGCCGCACCAGGCCAGGCGCACCTCGTGGGCCAGGGCGGCGAGCGCCGGCAGCGATGCCGGCGGGAGCGCGGCGAGGTCGGCCAGCTCCTCGGCGGTCAGGAGCCGGCGCTCGTCGAGGAGGGCGCCGGCGGCAACGTCGAGGGCCGGGGTCGTCACGCGGGCAAGGGTACTGACTACCGTCCACGTCGTCGGTCGAGGTGAGGAGCACGCATTGGGGTTCATCCAGGTCATCGAGTACCGGACATCGCGCTGGGACGAGATGCAGGCGCTGGTCACGCAGTACCGCAAGGACACGGCGGAGCGGTCCACCGCGGGCCGGACGACGGTCTGCGTCGATCGTGCCGCCCCGGGGCGCTACGTGGCCATCGTCGAGTTCGGGTCGTATGAGGCGGCGATGGAGAACGCCAACCTCCCCGAGACCGAGGACCTGGCTGAGGCGGTCATGGCCCTGTGCGACGAGCCGCCGGTGTTCCACAACCTCGATGTCAGCATGATCATGGAGGACTGATCGTCAAGGGCCGACGCTACTGAATTTTGACACTCGACCAGCCGGGCGTACCTCCGAGCCCACGAGGCGAGGGTCGAGCCGGCGTCCTCGAGCGCCGTCAGTATGCCGTCGTCGAGCGCTGTCAGTCTTCCGTCGCCCTACACCCGACCGTTCCGGCGCGAGCAGGCCGACTTTAGAGGCGACCAATGGTCAGACTCATAGTAGGATTACTAGTATGTCGAAAACCAAGGCGTCGGTTTCGCTCGATCCCGCCAAAGTCGCGCAGGCACGCGAGCTCCTCGGCAGCCCGACGTTGTCGGAGGTCATCGACATCGCTCTCGCTCGGCTCATTCTCGGCGAACTCGAACGACAGCACGTTGCTGGCTACCTCCGTCAGCCGCCCGACCACGACGAGGATGCGTGGGCCGAGGTGGAGCGCAACCCGAGCGGGATCACCGACGATGTCGACTGGGCCAATCTGTACGGCGTCTCCCGGCCGAATTGAGCCCGTCTATGCCCCGACGCGGAGAGGTCTGGCTGGCGGATCTGCCGGGCGACAAAATCCGTCCAATCGTGGTGATGACTCGTGGAACCGTGATCCGTTACCTGCACTCGGTCGTCGCCGCCCCGGTTACGTCGACAGTCAGGGGGATCCCCAGCGAGGTCGTCCTCACGGTGGAGGACGGGCTGCTCCACCCCTCGGCTGCCAACTTCGACAATCTCCAACTCGTTCCCCGATCTCGCCTGATTCGGCGTGTTGGCGTCCTCTCGGATACGAAGCTTGCCGAGGCGTGCCGTGCGTTGCGTTTCGCCGTGGCGTGCTGACCTTGCGTCAGCTCCGGGCGCGCTCAACCTCGGCGCGGCCGCCCAGCTCGAGCGGTGGGCCAAGGGCCAGGTAGGCGGGGGTCGGGCAAGCTCGGTCCGGGCGGCACGGCCAATGTCAAGGTCACCGGGGTGGGCGGTTCGGGCTAAAGCACGCGGGCCGATCGGCCGAATGACCTAGGGATGACTCTGACCGTCCCTCGTGTCCTGCAGCAGCTCGCACCCGCCGGCGGCCCCTTCGCCGGTCGGGAGAAGGAGATGGGCGCGCTCCGCCGGGCCTGGACCGGCGCCGTCGCCGGCGCCGGCGGGGTCGTGCTGCTGGCCGGCCAGGCCGGCGTCGGCAAGACCCGGCTGGCCGCGGTGTTGGCCGGCGAGGTCGACGAGGCGGGAGGCTGCGTGCTCGTCGGCTCCTGCCCGGCCCACGGCGCCGACCCCTACCAGCCGCTGGTCGACGCCCTCGGCCCCCTGCCCGCCGGCGAGCGCGACCGGACGGCAATGCTGGCGACGATGGCTGCCGGTGTGGCGGCCAGGGCGCAGCGGACGCCGGTCCTGCTGGTCCTCGACGACCTGCACCGGGCCGACCGCTCAACGCTGCTGGGCGTGCGCCGGCTTGTCAACGTGGCCGAGGACGCATCGATGCTGATCGTGGCCACCTACAGGGACGGTTCGCTCGACCGCTCGCACCCGCTGTCGGAGCTCCTCGCCGACCTGCTCCCTCACCCGACGGTCGAGCGCATCCATGTGGACGGGCTCCCACCCGACGCCGTCGTAGGGATGGTGGGCGAGCCTGACCTCGGGAAGCGCCTCTGGCGCCAGTCGGGGGGGAACCCGGTCTGGGTGGTCGAGCTGCTGCGGCCTGGCGCCCTCGACGGCATCGTGCCGGCCGATTTTGCCGACCTGGTGGCCCGACGGGTGGCCCACCTGAGCTCGACGGCCCGCGCCTTCCTCCAGGCTGCGGCCGTCGCCGGCTCCGAGTTCGTCGTGGAGGTGGCCGCCACCGCGGCTCGGATCTCGAGCAGCCGCGCCGGCGAGGCGTTGAAGCAGGTCGTCGCCGCCGGCTTTGTGGTCGAGGAGCCGGTGGCCCCCGGTCGGGGCCGGCGGTTCGTCCACGAGATGGTCCGCGACGCGGTCGAGGACGGCGTCGGGCCGGCGGCCCGTGTGGACCTGCACCTCCGGGTGGGCCGGGCCCTGGAGAGGCAGACTCGCGGCGCCGGCGCCCTGGTGTCGCCCGCCCTCCTGGCCTGGCATTTCCGTGCGGCCACGCCGGTGGGGGTGTCGGGACCGGTCCTGCACCACGCCACAGCCGCCGGCGACCTGGCCATGGAGCTGCTGGCGTGGGACGAGGCTGGCGACCACTACAGCGATGCCTTGGCGGCGGCGACGGGCGCGTCCTGGGCGGTCCGGGCCGACCTGCTGCTCGGCCTGGGGGAGGCGCAGCGCCTCGCCGGTGAGGGCGCACGGGCCCGCCAAGCGTTCTTCGAGGCCGCGTGGCTGGCACGGGCGCGTAGCGATGGGCCCCGGTTGGCCCGGGCCGCCCTGGCTCTCGGGCAGCTCGACGCAGTCTGGGGTGCCGACCCCGAACTGGAGGCCGTCGCCCGCGACGCCAGGGCTCTGCTGGGCCAGGTCAGCCTCCCCACTCCCACGCTCCCAACCGCAGCGGACTTTGCCTCCGGGACCCTCTACGACCTGCTGGACGGCGGGGGCGATGCGGTCCAGTCGCCGTCACCGACCGCCGCCGGCGGGCCACCGCGGGACCGGGGCGATGCCGTCGCGCCTGTGCGCGCCGGCGAGGTTGCCCTCCTGCGCGCCCGTCACGTCGCCCTCGCCGGCCCCGAGCACGCCGCCGAGCGGCTGGATGCGGCCGAGCAGCTGGTGGCCCTGGCCGAGGAGACCGGCGACGTCGCGCTGGCGGCCACCGGGCAGGGCTGGCGCCTTGTTGACGCGCTACAGCTCGGACGCCATCACGACGCCGAGGCCGCACTGGAGGCCCACGCGGCCGCGGCCCGCACGCAGGCCTTGCCGGCCCTGATGTCGGACGCCGCGGCGTGGAGGGTCATGCGGGCGATGGTGGAGGGACGGCCCGAGGACGCCGGCAGAGCCGCCGCCGACGCCCTGGACATGGCAGTGGAGGCCGGCGACGCGGGCGCCGATGACGGGTTCCTCGTGCAGCGCTGGTGGCTGGCGCTGGAGTGGGGCAGCGCCAGCGAGCTCGCCGAGG
>JANMRJ010001106.1:0-2447 GCA_031370985.1 Acidimicrobiales bacterium | reverse complement strand
GAATCCTGTTCGGACGAGGCTGACGTTTGATTGATCCGGGCCGAACCGCCCTGCCGGTTTCGGATCTTCGACGGTCAGTCCGACGGTTTCAGTCCGAGCGGAGCGCGAACAGGCACCTCGAGCCGGGGATACCCCGGAGCTCGTGCTCGCCGCGATCCTCGAAGCCGATGCGGCTGTCGGCCGCCAGACTCGCGGTCGTGGCCGAGACGAGGATCTCGCCCGGGTCCGCGATGGACAGCATCCGAGATGCCTCGTGGATCGCCACGCCGCGGATGTCGTCGCCGGCCAGTTCCACTTCTCCGGTGTGGGCAGCCACCAGCAGTGCGAGGTCAAGGCCCGTGGCCGCGTCGCGCAGGGCACGGGCCGGGCCGTCGAACGTCGCCAGCATGCCGTCGCCCGTCCACTTCACGACTCGGCCGTGGAACCGGGTCGGGCGTCCCTGGCCCTGGCCCTCGTAGGCGGCCAGGAGATCGGCTCAGGTGCGGTCACCCGGGCGGATTGCCACGGTCGTGGAGTCGACGATGTCGGTGACCCGATCGTGGCGAGGACCCGCTGGCGAGCGACTCTTCGCCCGGGCTGAGCCGCCTGTGGGCCTCGTGCGCCAGCCCATCGGCAACCGAAGCACGGGCGGACCTGCAGTCTGCATCTCTCCCAGGGTGGGCTGTGCATCGGCGGCGACTTCGTGCGATGACGGCCACCGTCAGGCGCCGTTCCATCTGAGGTTCTGCCCAATACAGCCGCTCTGTCGCCCGGAACACCCTGTTGGGTAGGGCATGCGATGTCGACCGCAGGCCGTTGAAGCGTAGGTCGAACTGGATCATGATCGGCCCTGTGGTTCGCCGCATCTCAAGCTCGATCTTCGTCGGCCGGCTCGCGGAGCGTGCCCAACTGGAGGCCGGCCTGGATGCGGCCGAGCAGAGCGAGCCCGGCCTGGTGCTCCTCGGGGGCGAGGCCGGCATCGGCAAGACGCGCCTTGCCACCGAGCTCGCGAACGTGGCCGGCACGCGCGGAGCATTGGTGGTTCGCGGTCATTGCCTCGAGGCGAAGGCCGCGAGCATGCCCTTTGCTCCGTTCATTGAGATCCTGCGCGGACTCCTTCTGGGAGAGGACCCAGCTGGCCACGTGGGGACGGGTGAGCCTGGGAACGTGGCATTGGCCCGTCTCGTCCCCGAGATCGAACCGCAACCACCACTTGAGCGCCGACCATCGACTGCGGACCAGCGCCTCCCTCTGTTCTATGCCGTGCTCGAGCTCTTCGGGCGGACCGCGAACGATCGGCCCTTGGTCGTCGTGGTCGAAGACCTCCACTGGGCGGATGCCTCGAGCCTGGACCTGCTCAGGTTCCTCGCCGGAAAGCTGGCGGCGGAGCGTCTCCTGATCCTCGGCACGTTCCGGACCGACGAACTGCATCGTCGTCATCCGCTCCTGCCGCTCCTCGGCGAGCTCGTCCGGCTGCCTCATGTCATGCGGCTCGACCTGCCGGCCTTCACCGAGTCAGAGGTGGCCGATCAGCTTACGGGCATCGCCGGCAGCCGTCCCAGGGAAGACGTCGTCCATCGCGTATTCGTCCGGTCCGATGGCAACCCGTTCTTCGTGGAGGAGCTCGCGGGCCATGGTGCCGGTGGCCGTCTGCCGACAACGCTTCGCGACGTTCTCGCCGCTCGGCTGGCCACCCTTTCCCCCAATGCGCGCCGGGTCGTGCTCGCCGCTGCCGCCATCGGGCGCGAAGCGACGCATGAGCTGATCGCCCAGATTGCCGTACTGCGGCAAGAGCATCTGTTGGATGCACTGCGCGAGGCGATCGACCACCACGTGCTGGTCCGGGCCGATCCCCGCAACTTGGCCGGCTTCACGTTCCGTCACGCGCTGATCCAGGAACTCGCATACGCGGAGCTGCTGCCGTCGGAGCGGATCGCCCTCCACCGGGCGATCGTGACGTCGCTCCAGGACGCCGGCGGTTCGCCCGGGGAGATCGCTCACCACGCTTTGCTCGGTCAGGATCTGCCGTCGTGCCTCGCCAAGTCTGTCGAGGCCGCCGACCATGCGATGGGGGCTCTCGCATTCGCGGAGGCTCTCGCCCACCTCGAGCGTGCCCTGGAACTCTGGGACCAGGTCGGCGGGCCGGAGGCGCTCGCCAGACGGAACCAGGCCTCTCTCTGGACGCTCGCCGCGCGCTGTGCCGGGGCGCTCGGGCGATGGAGCCGAGCGGCCGACCTTGGTCGAACGGCCCTCGCCCTCCTGGATCCGATCGAACGCCGGGATGAGCGGGTCGTCGTGCTCCTCGAACTGTCCCGATGGGAGATGTTCGCCGACAACGAGGTTGCTCGGGCGGCGGCGATCCTTGAGGCGGCCGAACTCGTCCCCTCGGATCCGCCGAGCGCGCTGCGAGCCCGTGTCCTGACCGACCTCGCACACCTCGCGAACCACAACGGCCGGGTCGACGAGGG
>JANMRJ010001083.1:0-4097 GCA_031370985.1 Acidimicrobiales bacterium | reverse complement strand
CCTCGTCATCGAGATCCTCATATGCTCTACCTCGGAAGGGTGCTTGCACGTGCTTAAGAGTGTACTGGCGACCATCATGAATGCCTCGATAGTACGCTTGAAGCGTGCGCAGCCGCTGCTGACCGTCGAGCACGAGAAGCTTATTCCCGCTATCACGCACTAGGAAGATGCCTGGAACGGGTAATCCGAGCAGGAGCGACTCGATGAACTTATCCATCTGAGGACGAGACCATACAAATCGCCGCTGGAATCCGTGCACTTCGTCGCTTTGCTCGTACATTGGATCAAACGACGGTACGACAATGTCCCCCTGACCGAGGCGCTTTACTAGCCCATCAATCGGATAGTCTGCCCCGTACGACGTGATGTCGTACGAAACCAACATGACCTCCTGATCAGCGTCGACATCGAGGACCTGTTCGTCATCCTCGACCTCCATCACATCGACCTCGTCGGGCACGCTCGCATTCCTCCCAACTCATCACCCTGAAACCGCATCTTCCCACCTATCTGCCGTGGGCGGGCGTCCGTCTGCCGAGGGGGTCGGATCAAGAGTTGACGAGGTTGGCCAGCTCCGTCGGCCCGCCCTGGGTGACCCAGACCACATGGTGGCCCTCGCACCACTCACTTGGGCGGTCACAGCCACGGAAGCGGCAATGCTCGTCACGGATGACGAGGGCGTTCCACAAGGGCGTGGGGATGGTGCGCGTGGACATCCCGTGGTCGAGGACCGCCGAGCGCCCGGCCATCACCACCCGGTGCACCGCGCTGTCACAGAACAGCCGGGAAGTGGTGGGGCCATCGAGCTCGGGGCCGTCGACCACCCGGCCGCCCCGACCGGCCAGCAGGTCCTCGAGCTCGACGACCACGTTGAGGTGGGGGCGGTGACGGCCACCGGAGCGGCCCTTCTGGTAGTCGAGGTAGAACCGACAGACATCGACCACCCCATCAGCTCGGCGGGCGGCCAGGCTGGCGGGGGCCATCGGCCAGGTCGGGCGCGCCCAGGCGCAGGGCGGCAGCTGCCACTCCTCTGTTGTCGACCGCGAGTGCGTGGGTGGGCGGCCCAATCCTGCAGGTCGCCCCCACCGACATGGGGGCCGGCGGAGAGGTGGCCCTGACCGCTCTCGGCCGTCCTCGGGCTCGTTGCGCCTAGCTTCGTCTTTCTGATCGTCGCCTCTCGCCTCCCGGGATCGCCGCCACCGACAAGTTCGTGGTCGTGGGCTCGGACGATACGCGCAACGGCACCCAACTCACCCAGACGCAGGACCTGTTCACCGTCGATCTTCAATACGCCACGGTCGGCGGCGGGACATCGAAGGCGGCGAAGATCGCGCTCGTCGCCGTCGGCGCGGTGGGGGTCGTCGGCCTAGTCCTGTTGCTCGCCTCAGCGCTCAACCGGCGCCGCGCCTGACGTCGCCTCGGTGTTCCCGACGGTTGTCAGGGCGCCGGCGGCGATGGCCAGCCAGCGCCCCGCTCGGCCAGGACGCCGGCCAGGACGCTCGGCCTGTCAGTCATGATGCCGTCGACACCGACATCGATCGCCTCGGCAATCTCGTCTCTCTCGTCGAGGGTCCAGACGTGGACGGCGAGCCCCGCCCGGTGCGCGGCGCCAACCAGCCTCCGGTCGGCGAACAGCTTCCCCTTGCGGCGCAACGGTGGCTGGATGGCGACCGCTGCCGCGAAGCGCAACGGGAACTTCACCCGGGAGGCCAGCCAGAAGACAAACAGCCCGACCGGGCTGGGGGCCACCCCCACCCCTGGCGCCCGGAGCCGGAAGAGCCACAGCGCCCACGGCCGGATCGACACCACGATCACGTCATCGCGGCCGAGGCCCCTCAGGGCCTTGGCCAGGGGAAGGGCGCCACGCCAGCGCTTGATCTCCAGGTTGAGCGGGACGGCGGGGAACCGGGCCAGCACCTCCTCGAGGGTCGGGATGCCCAGGTCCGGCGTCCTCGGGCCAGGACCGTTGTTGCGCAACGTGTACCGGTCGGCGGGCGCGCCCTCCACCGCCCCCTCGCCCTCTACCCAGTGATGGGCAGCGTCGAGGGTGCGGAGGTGGTCGAGGGTTCGGGCCGAGATGCGGCCGGCGGCGCCCGTCATCCGCCGGAGATCGTCGTCGTGGGCGACGACCAGCCGGCCGTCCTTGGTGCGGTGGACATCGAGTTCGAGTCCGTGGGCGCCGGCATCAAGGGCGCGCTGCATGGCGAAGAGGGTGTTCGACGGGCCCTCCCGGGCGCCGCCCTGGTGAGCCCAGTGGAACACCGGCCGCTCGAGCCAGGGGTTCGCCTTCATAGGACGAACCGTACCCCGGAGGTTGAGACTGGGCACATGAGACTGGGCACATGAGACTGGGCACATGAGACTGGGCACATGAGACTGGGCACATGAGACTGGGCACATAGACTGGGCAGCTCTCCAGGAGGCTCCCAGCCGTCTCCCAGCCAAGAAGATGACGCTCTCCCCATGAACAACAGCGCAGACGATGTCGACCTCGGCCGGCGCACGGTTGTCCTCGCCGGCCTCGGCGGGGCCGCCGCCGCCATCCTCGCCGCCTGCGGGCGCGGCGGCGACAGCAATACGACCTCGGCAGCCCAAGCCGGGCCCACCAGCACGGCGGTGGCATTGCCGTCGAGCTCCACGCCGACGACAGTCGCGACCGCAACGACGGCAACCACACGGACGACAGCCGCCACCGCCACCACCCTCGCGCCCACACCCACCTGCGTCGACGACGACGATGTCACGCCGGCCCAGACCGAAGGCCCGTACTTCAAGCCGAACTCCCCCGAGCGCACCAACATCCGAGCCACCGCCAGCGGCACCAAGCTCATCCTGACGGGCACGGTGGTGACGACGGCGTGCAAGCCGGTGGCCAAGGCCCTCGTCGACTTCTGGCAGGCCGACAATGGCGGGAGCTACGACAACTCCGGTTTCGGCTTCCGGGGCCATCAGTTCACCGACGCCCAGGGCCGATACTCGCTTGAGACCGTCGTCCCGGGGCTGTACCCCGGCCGGACCCGCCACATCCACGTGAAGGTGCAGGCGCCGGGCGGGAAGATCCTCACCACGCAGCTGTACTTCCCGGGCGAGGCCCGCAACGCGTCCGACGGCATCTACCGCAAGGAGTGCGAGGTTACCATCCGCGACACCGCCGACGGCAAGAGCGCGGCGTTCGACTTCGTGCTCAACGCCTGAGCTGAGATATGGCCGGGCGGACACTCACCTTTGCCCTGTCCGCCGGGCGCATCTCCAACGTGACCGACACGGCATCCCCAGTCCGCCAGGTCGCCATGGCCTACAACGCCGCCGGCGAGATGACGGGCTGCAGGAGGCGCGGTCGCTACCGGCCGTCTTGTGAGTCTCGCCGACGGGACTCGTCGTTGCGGCGGCCACACCTCCCAGCTTGCGCCAGATCGGGTGCCAACTCGATCGGGCCAGGCCTCTTCTTTCGGTTTCGACACGGCCTGCGCCGGCAGCGATCGACCGGTTCATGATCACGACGGGGCCCGCCCCAGGCTCAGCGCGGCGTTCGGCGGTTCATCCAGGCGACTGGTCCTACGGAGCCGTCGGGACGACCGAGTAGCCGGGGCAGCGCGATGACGATCCCGACGACCAGCACGCCGACGAGGGTCGGCCCGCCCAGGGCCCAGGCGCCGACCACGACCATGGCGGTCACCTCCATCCCCACCGACGCCACCGATGTCACCGTGGCCCGGGCCGGCCCTTTGATGCGCGACTGCAAGCGAGTGTCGGACATCACCAAGACCAGGTGGAACAGCCCGTAGGCCACGGCCACCACGCCGAGGCCAGCCGGACGGCCCAGCCACGCCGCGCCCGCAGTGATCGCGACCGCCAGCCCGAGAGCGCAGGCCAGGGCTCGCGCCCCGACGTTGCTGGCCCGTCCGCCCAGGGCCGAGCCCATGGCGCCGGCCACCGGGATCACAAGAAGGGCGAACGGCACTTGGGCGGTGGTCACGCCCCAGCCCTGCGCGACCAGGGGAAGATACTCCTCCAACGCGTCAACGCCCCCGAGGACCCCAACCGCGATCAGGGCCGCCCGCACCGGGGGGTGACGGGCCGCTTCGGCCAGACCGGCC
>JANMRJ010001056.1:0-4325 GCA_031370985.1 Acidimicrobiales bacterium | reverse complement strand
GTGGACCGTCATGCTGAAGGGCAGGCTGACATCAAGCTCGGCGTCGTCCGCCAGCACGGCCCGCTCGACGTACTCACCGTCTTGTAGCTCCAGGACCGTCACCCTGCACGCATCGGGGTCGATCAACCAATACGCCCCGATACCGCCTCCGCGTAGACAAAGCGCTTCTCGGTCAGGTCGAGCACCCTCGTGGCGGGCGAGTGGATCTCGACCACGAGCAATGGCGTACCGACGATGCTCTGACCGCCGACGAGGTTCTCGTCGACGACCTGGACATCCGGGCGCTTCAAGAGTTCGGGCTGCAGCAGAAGCTCGGCCTCGGCGAGCACTCGCAGTGAAGCCGGCTTGCGCTGGTGGAGGAACGCGGCAACCGACACCATGACCGCCTGATGACGGGTGTTCGGTGCAGGCGTCACGATGAGCGTCCCGTAGCTGAGCTCGTAGCGGCTCCCGTCGTCCGGGACAGCCTCCACGTCGGCGATGGTGTAGGCGTCGCCCGACCTTTCGATCGTTTTCAGTGCCATGTGGGCCAAGTCTACGGGGTCAGCCCTGACGCCGGCCGCAGCTCGACGGAAAAGTCGGGGCCCTCGCCGGCCACTGCGCCGACGTAGCCCGGCGCCGGCAGGAGTGGCCGGATGCACCAGCCGGCCGAGCCGGCGTCGGCGACCTCGAAGGAGTCGGGCGCCACCGACAGGCCGACGCCGAGGCCCTTCAGGTACGCCTCCTTGGCTGTCCAGAGCCCCAGGAACGCGTCGGCTCGGGAGCCTGCCGGGAGGCGGGCAAGGGCGGCGGCCTCGGCCGGCGTGCATGCCAGCCGCGCCGCGTCGAGGGCCGCCGGCCCGCTGCGCAGGGCCTCGATGTCGACGCCGACCTCGAAGCCGGCGACGGCGATCACCGCCAGCTCGCCGGCGTGGGACAGGTTGAAGCAGGGCCCGGCCTCGCCCGCCAGCCGGGGCTTGCCCGGCTCCTCCGAGAAGGCGACATCGGCGGCGGCCACACCGAGCTCAGCGCCGAGGATCCGGCGCAGCCAGCCACGGGCGGCGGCGAACCGGCGGGCGTCGTCGGCGAACCGGTACCGGGCGGCACGGGCGTGTTCGGCGGGGGAAAGGTCGGCGGAGGAGAGGCCGGCGGGGGAGAGGTCGGCGGAGGAGAGGCCGGCCTCCGCGGTCGGCGGGCCATCGAGGCGGGCGACCCAAACGTCGACCGATCGCACGCCGGCGGATGGTACTGCCGGCCCGGCGATCTACGGTGGGTCGAGCATGGCCGCTGCAGGCGTGGGGATCGTCACCGGAGGGGCCAGGGGCATCGGCCGGGCCGTCGCGCTGGCCTTGGCCGGCGCCGGCCACCCGGTGTGCGTGAACGACACCGGCGTGGGTCTTGACGGCGCCGGCGCCGATCCGGCGTCGGCGGAAGCGGTCGCCGAGGAAATCCGTGCCGCCGGCGGCCGGGCACTCGCGGTCGCCACCGACGCCCGCACCCGGGCCGGCGCCGAGGCGGTGGTCGGTGCGGTCGACGCGTGGGCCGGCGAACCGCCGTCGGTGCTGGTGCACGCGGCCGGCACCCTGCGCGACGCCATGGTGCACAAGGCCTCCGACGAGGACTGGTCGGAGGTGCTCGGGTCGCACCTCGGCGTCGCCGTGGAGCTGACCAGGGCGCTGGCGCCGGCCATGCGCCGGGACGGGTACGGGCGCATCGTCTACCTCGGCGGCGCCGCTGGCTTGGTGGGCAGCGTGGGGCAGGCCGGGTACGCGGTGGCCAAGGCCGGGCTGTTCGGGCTCATGCGGGCCGTGGCCCTGGAGATGGCGACGAGAGACGTGTGCGTCAACTACGTCGTCGGTTTCGCGTTCACCCGCATGACCGAGTCGATCCCGCCGGTCACCGAGCAGCTACGGGCCTATCTCGACGCCGCGCCGGGCGCCCGGCCGGAAGACGTTGCGCCGCTCATCGCCTGGCTGTGCGCGCCAGCGGCGGCCGGCGTGTCGGGCCAGGTGTTCGGGGCCCGGGGCGCGGAGATCGCCCTGTGGTCGCAGCCTCGTCCCGCGGTCCGACTTGTCGATCTCAACGGTTGGACGGCAGAGGCGCTGGGCGAAGCACGCGCACATTGGGAAGGTCACCTCGTGCCGCTGGAGTCGGAGTTCGACCTGTTCGGCGGCCCGCCGGTGGCGGTCGGCGGGTGACGATGCCCGTCCCCTTCGCCGGCGAAGTGGCCGACGCCGCCGCCGCCCACACCGTCGGGCCTGAGTACGTCGCCACCGTCGCCAAGGTGGTGGCCAGCCACGTGCGCAACGAGTTGGCCGGCGCCGCCGCCTTCGACGAGCCGGCCATCGCATTGGCGCCCACCCCGAAGGAGAAGTGGCTGGCGTGCCGTATCGCCATGGAGGAGTACGGCCACCACCTGAAGTTCCAGCGGCTGGCAACCGACCTCGGGCTGGAAGACGCCGGCGCCGGCCGGGCGCTGACGGTGTTCGACTTCCAACTGACGACGTGGGTCGAGTTCGTGGTCCTGAAGGCCCTCGTCGACCTGGCCGAGGTGGTGCTCATGGAGGAGCTGCTGGCCACGTCGTACCTGCCGCTGCGCCGCCTCGTCGTCAAGCTCCTGCCCGAGGAACACTTCCATGTGTCGTTCGGCAAGGCCCATACGCGGGACCTCCTCGATGACCCCATGCGTCGCCCGCAGGTGCAGCAGGCGGTCGACGACCTCGTGGCGCTCACGGTGCCCTTCTTCGGCCGCAGCGTCTCGGCCAACAACGACGCCTTCCGCCGATGGGGCGTGAAGCAGCGGACCAACGACGAGGCCCGGGCTGACTGGGCCGCTCGGTGCCGGGACTTCGTGGACGGCGAGCTGGGCCTGGTCTTCCCCCATGTCGACCCCCGCTGGAACGGGTGACCGGCCCGGGATTTTGGTCCGTGGTCGCCACCGGGTGGTGGCCGATCGGGCCGGTACTGGCACCGAGAGTAGGCAATTCGGTGCGGTGGAGTGGCGCGAATCGCCCACACTCGACCGGGCTGTGCCGGAGCCGGATCGTCGTGAGCGCACTATGACGGAAAACCTGGCCGCGGTCATGGCGGCCAGAGCCGCGGACGGCGGCTGGGCCGGCGACGTGGCGTTCCTCGCCGGCGACCGGACGGTGACCCATGCCGAGGTTCATGACGGGGCGGCGCGCACCGGGACCCTGCTCGTCGGGCTGGGGGCCGGCCCCGGCGACCGGGTGCTGATCGCCCTCCCGGACGGGCCGGAGTTCGTGTGGGCGTTCCTCGGCACCGTGGGTATCGGAGCGGTAGCCGTGCCGGTCAACCCCCGGCTCACCGCCGGCGACCACCGGGCCGCGGCGGCCGAGGTCGACCCCGCGGTCGTGGTGTGCAGCGCCGGCCTGGCCAGCCGGTTCGCCGGCCGGCCGGTCGTCGGGCCGAGCAGGCCCGCCGTGCACGTCGTGGCCGGCGAGGACCTGGGGACAGCACTCGCCGGGCACCCGCCGGCCAACCCCGCCCCAGTCGGCGCCGGCGATGCGGCGTATGCCCAGTTCACCTCGGGCACGACCGGGTCGCCGAAGGTGGTGGCGCATGGCCACAACCACCCGCTCGTCTACGCCGAGGCCTTCGCCGGCCCGGCGATCAACCTGACCCGCAACGACATCGTCCTGTCGGTCTCCAAGCTCTACTTCGCCTACGGCCTCGGCAACTCGCTGTTCTTCCCGTTGCTCACCGGCTGCCGCGCTGTCCTGCACGCCGGCCACCCCCGCGCTGGCGACGTGGCCCGCCTGGTCGAGCGCCACGGCGTGACGGTGCTGTTCAGCGTCCCCACGTTCTACGCCAGTCTGGTCGCCGCCGGCGGCCCCGCCGACGCTTTCGGATCAGTGCGGGTGGCGGTGTCGGCCGGCGAGGCTCTCGGCGTCGGGCTGGCGGCGCGGGCGCGAGCGTTACTCGGCTGCCCGGTCCTCGACGGCCTCGGCTCGACCGAGGTGGGCCAGACCTTCGCCAGCAACACCCTCGAGGAGTGCCGGGACGCCACGGTGGGCCGCGCGCTTCCGCCCTACCGGGTCGACATCCGTAACGGCGAGCTGTGGGTCGCCGGCCCCACGATGCCCCTCGGCCACGCCGGCGAGTGGCTGTGCACCGGCGACCGGGCGTTCGTTGACGACGACGGATTCCTGCACCTCCAAGGCCGCGCCGACGACATCGAGCAGGTGGGCGGCATCTCGGTGGCGCCGATGGAGATCGAGGAGGTGCTGTCCCGCCACCCGGCGGTCACCGAGGTGGCGGTGGCCGGCGTGGTCGGTGCCGATGGGGCGTCGCGCGGGGAGGCGTGCGTGGTCACCGGCCTCGGG
>JANMRJ010001021.1:0-1251 GCA_031370985.1 Acidimicrobiales bacterium | reverse complement strand
TTTCGCCCGGGGCCGTGACGACATCCCAGCCGAGGCGTCGATGGTGTTCGTCGGGAACACCTCGGCGTCGACCGAGGACCTGCTGCGGACCGGCCACCTGTTCGCCGACTTACCCAAGGCGATGATCGACACCGCATTCCTCGACCGCATGCACTTCTACCTCCCAGGCTGGGAGACGCCGACGCTCGAGCGTCGGCTCTTCACCGACCACTACGGGTTCGTGTCGGACTACTTCTCGGAGGCCCTGCGCCAGCTCCGCAAGCGCAGCTACGTGACAGCCCTCGACGAGGAGTTCGCTCTCGGCCCCCACCTTTCGGCTCGCGACGAGAAGGCCGTCCGCAAGGCCGTGTCGGGCTTCCTCAAGATCCTCCACCCGCACGGTCAATGGTCACGGGCGGAACTGCGCCAGTACTTGGAGTTCGCCCTCGAAGGGCGCCGACGCGTCAAGGAGCAGCTCAAGAAGCTGGCCTCGTACGAGTTCTCGAAGACCGACTTCACCTACATCGAGCGTGACAGCGGCATCGAGCACTCGGTCGGCGTCCTGGAGCAGGAGCCGTTCGAGGCAGACGACCTCCTCCTTGAAATCGCTGCGGAGGATGCGCCTCCCGCCACGCCTGACCCGTTGGGCGCGACGACCGACGACCTGCTGAACCTGCCCGAGAACGCGACCCTCGAGTTTAAGGCAACGTTCCGTCACAATCTCCACACGGGCAAGCGGGACGACGCGCTCGAACTGGAAGTCATCAGGTCTGTAGCCGGTTTCATGAACAGCCGCAGGGGCGGGACTCTGCTCATCGGCGTGGTCGACGACGCCCACCTGCGCGGCGATGCCAAAGTACGCGGTCTCGAAGAGGACATCCGCCTGTGCGGCAACCGGGGCGTCGACGGCTTCGAGAACACCCTGGTGACGATGCTCGGCCGATCGCTCGGCAAGGTGGCGGCGGCGGCGGTCGAGGTCTCCTTCGAGGCCCGAGGCGACCGGCAGCTCTGCCGAGTTGACGCCCCACCGGCGGCTGCTCCGGTCTACGTCAAATGGAAGGACAATCAGCTCTTCTTCGTGCGCATGGGTAACTCGACGAGGCAGTTCGGCATCGCCGAGGCCATCGAGTACATCCGCCGACGTTTCGGGTAATCCAGTCTCCCGGTCGTTGGGTTGTGACACGAGCGTGACACGCGAGGTCCGAAATCGATGGGATTCGGTGTGAAGTGACGTGAGGCGTTTCCGCAGGTCAGCGCCACTTTCCGGCCATC
>JANMRJ010001009.1:0-2511 GCA_031370985.1 Acidimicrobiales bacterium | reverse complement strand
AACGAACGGCCAACGCACGCCGGAGCAGATGATCGACCGCTACCACCTCAGCTGTGGCCCGGTCCGTGACCTGTTGGTCGACTACCTGCGGGAGCGCCAGCCGGCACTCGACTACAACAGCCTCGACTCCCTGGCCAACTTCCTCGGCAAGCTCTTCTGGGCCGACATCGAGCGCCATCACCCGGGCATCGCCAGCCTTCGCCGCCCCCGGGCGTAGCCGAGCCGTCCTGCGATCTCGTGGACCCGCAGACGCTCATCCAGGTACAGCTGGCGCAGGAGATCCTCGGTGAGCTCGGGCATCGGCGTCGTGCTCGTGTAGCGAGGCGTTCGGGCCGGGATGCCTTCTCGGTCGAGCGCGGCAAGGATGGTTGTCACCGAGTAGTCGCCGATGATGTCGACGATCGCTCGCGCCGAAAGGCCACGGTTGAGGTAAAGCTCCTCGAGCAGCTCGCGGGTCAGCTCGACCTCCCGGCGGGGAACAGTCCGCCGGCGGATAGCGATCCGTTCGCGCCGCAACGCCGTGCGCACTGGGCCTTCGCTCTGCCAACCGCAGCGCGTGGCCACCTCGCGCAGGGTGAGGTTCTGGTCCACGTACAAATTCAGAAGGACTTCTCGGGTCAAGGGCGACCCCCGCGGCCCCGGCGGGCGGGCGGGGGCGGGCGGGCCGGCGGCGGCCGAGGTCGTAGCGGGATGTTCTCCGCCCGCAGCGCCCTCATGACGGCCGATCCCGAGCGCGCCAAGAGGAGGCCGATCTCGCCGGCGGACAACCCACAGCTGATGTACAGGTCGCTGAGAAGACGATCGTGCAGCGCCACGGCGTGGACGGCGGCGTTGGGCGCGTCGCGACGACGCACGCTGTAGCGCTTCAGGACACGGATGACATCCCGGCGGGCGTACAGCGCGGCCAAACGACCCTCGCCGCCCGGAGGCACGCCCGCACCCGGGCTGCTGTGGTACTTGCGCACGGCGACGCCCAGCTCCGCGGCCCGACGGCTGATGCGTCGAGGATAGGTCCCGAGGCGCTCTGCGATCTCGGCGATCGTCAGACCCTGGCGGTAGTGCAGTTCCTCGAGTTCGTGTCGGGTCAGCGCCCGCTCGGGTGCGGCCGCCGCGGGCCTGACCGGGATGCCGTGGCGGGTCATGGCGAGCCGCACCGCGTCGTCGCTGTAGCCCGCCTCCCTGGCGATCCTGGCCACCGACCACCCCTCGTTGCAGTACCGGTCGCGCAGGAGCTCCTCCGTCAGGGCCTGCGCGGTCTTCCGACGGGGGCTGGCGCGGGGACGAATGGGTATGCCATAGGACTTCAGGTCGAGCGCGACGTGTCCGTGCGAGCGGTAGCCGACCTCGGCGGCGATCGCGCGCGTGCTCAATCCGTGCCCGACGTACAGCGTTTCGAGCACCTCCCTCGGCTGGACGGGGATATGCGGACGCTTCCGGCTGTTCCGGGTGGGGACTCCGGCCCGTTCGAGGCCCCGGACGACTGGGCTGGTCGACGCGTAGCCGCACTGGTCGGCGATCTGCCGGCAGGTCAGCCCTTGGCCGAGGTACAGATCCTCGAGAAGGTCCCGCGTCAGCGGCACCCGGGCCGGGGCGACAGGGGCGGTCATCGTCTCCATTCTCGGCGCTCCGCGCCAAGTGTGCCCCGTCGGTCTGATCGGCAATCGGTGGGGTCCACCACCCCGACCAGCCGGCGGGGTACAAATGAGCGATGGACGACCAAGAGCTCCTGGCGCGGGTCCGGCAGTTGCGGGGTGAGGGGCGCACGCCCAAGCAGGTGGCCACTGCGCTCGGTGTGGCGTCGGGAGAGGCCGCGCGTTTGGTTCGTCAGGTGGCTCGTGAGGACGCCGCTGTCGCTCCCGAGCAGCCGGTCGTCGGGTGCTGGGTCAGCCCCGGCTGGAGCAGAGGGCTTGGTGCCCCGGCCGACTGGCCCGAGACAGACGCGCCCGACGGGGTCGGCCAGGGGCTCGTCACCGTATTGGTGGCACGGCAGCATCGCCGCGGCAAGGCCTCACTGACCGGCTACCTGGTCGATGTCTACTGCCTGGGCGTCAAGGACGTGTTCGGGCCGAAGGTGTTCGACGATGGAGAAGTGCGCGCCTTCGTGCGGGCGTACTACCAGGTCTACGACGCGCCCCCGGTCGCCGCGCCGATCGAGATGGCACGGGAGCTGGTGTGGGGCGCCGTCGCGTACGCCCGGGATCTCGGCTTCGAGCCCCACCGCGACTTCGATCTGACTGCTCGCCATCTCGGGGCGTGGGCGCCCACCGGCGCCGTCCGGTTCGGTCGAGACGGCATGCCGTGCTTCACGCAAGGGCCTAGGGACAACCCTACGCGCATCCTTCGCACTCTGGAACGTTCCGTCGGCGAGGGCAACTTCCACTTCCTCGTGGCCGTCTAGCCCAGCCCGGCCCGCTATTCCTCGTCGAGCCAGTGCGGCTGTTCCTCGTCGAACCGGTGCGGCTCGTTCTCCTCCAGCAGCCCGATGGGAAAGCCGGCCGGGGTGTAGTCGAC